>CAZUYO010000054.1:0-12663 GCA_964624725.1 uncultured Thermodesulfobacteriota bacterium | reverse complement strand
TAAAATCCCTAGGGCTTCGGCCCGTGCGGGTTCGACTCCCGCCCCGGGCACCACTCTTCCCCGGCCCGCACACGCAGGCCGGTTCCCGGAAAGGAACGCGCGATGCGACACCGCGTCGGCCGGGGCGGGCGGTGGTGGTGGGGGATCGTCGTGGCGTTTGCCGCCTGGGCCTGGGCCCGAACGGGTTGGGCGCTCACGATCACGAGCGAGGCCCTTCCCCTGGGAGGCGCGGCCTGGGAGGTGCGGTTCGCCGTGACGTCCTCGGCCGCCTTCGCGCCGGGGGAGGGGTTCACGGTGTACCTGCCGGCCGGGGACGTGTGGGGGCTGCGGCAGGGCCGTGCCGGCACGGACACCGATCCCCGGCTGGACGCCTTCCCCCCCGGCTCCGTCTGGGACCTATGGCTGGTGGAACCCGCGGACGGGGCTCCGGGGGGCTTCGACGCCCTGGCCCTCGCACGGGCCGATCCGGCCCGCACCCGGTTCACGGTTCGCTTCGACCTGGGGCCGACCGGAGCGCCGCCCCCGTTTTCGTGGGAACACTACCGGCTGCCGACCGGACCCGGGTGGGTCGAGGTGATCGAGCAGGGCCGGACCCGCACACGGGTCGTGCCCGAACCGGGGAGCCTACCCCTCTGGGCTTCGGCCTTCGCGCTCCTGGGACTCCAGCGGACCCGGCGCCGAACTCACGCCACCAGGTCGAGGGCGTCGGCGGGGTCGGGCTCCGCGGCCTCGCCCTTCGCCCACTCCTCCAGGAGCGTTCGGGCCAGATCCACGGTCTGGCGCGCGACGTCCGGGAGCTCCCCGCCGAACGCGATCCGGGCCTCCTCGTAGCCCCGCTCCATCGCCCGGATCATCTTCGCCGCGTGTTCGCCCCGGTCGCCGCCCCGGTAGAGTCCCACGCCGAAGTCCCGGAGCCGCCCCGCCGTGGCCTCGACGCTCCACTCGCCGGCCAGCGCGCCCTCGGGGCCCTCCAGGGTGACCCGGACGGACTGTTCCACCTCCACGTACGAGGCCGCGCCCCGGCCCCCCTTCGGCAGCACGCCGGGGACGAGGTCCCCGACGTGGGGGGCCTCGCCCTTGCGCAGGGCCTTCACGAACCGGTGGAGGATCTTGCGGAACCCCTCCACGGCCCGGTCGGACTCGGCCAACAGACGCTCCCAGTCCGCGGGCCGCCTGAGCCGGCCCCGGCCCGCGAGCGCGCCTCGCCGGTCGTAGGTGAGGGCGTGGAGCGAGATGTCCCGCTCCAGGGTCAGGCGGTATTCCTGCCCCTGTTCGTCGGTGAACGAGAGGGCGAGCCGCTGGGTGCGCTCGATCGAGAGTTCGCGCAGGAGCGCGGGGCCCCCGGAGAATCCGGAAGGGCCCGGGCAGCAGGGGGTCGTGGCGGTCAACATGGCGGCACCTCCCTCCGTGGAGTGTCTGGTCCCCTCATCGGCCAACAAAGAACCGTTCTTGAGAGGCGAAACGACCGCAGGCCGACGGTGGGGGCTGCGCCGCGTCACTCCAGCCCGTACTGCTTGACCTTCCGGTAGAGGGTTTTCCGGTCGATGCCGAGGATCTGGGCGGCCCGGGTCTTCTGGCCGTCGCAGGCCCGGAGCACGAGGGCGATGTGGTCGCGCTCCAGCTCCTCCAGGGTGGGGAAGCGCTTCCGGTGGTTGGGCTGGTTCTTCAGGAGGTAGGCGGGCAGGCTCGAGGGCCGCAGCACGTCCGATTCCTCGAGGAGCACGGCCCGCTGCACGATGTTCTCGAGCTCCCGGATGTTCCCGGGAAAGTTGTACGACGAAAGCACCGAAAGAAACCCGGGGGAGATCTCGCGGAACCGTTTGTGGACCTTGGGGGCGTGCTTCGCCACGAAATGGCGCACCAGCTCCGGCAGGTCCTCCATGCGCTCCCGAAGCGGGGGCAGGTGGATGGGGAACACGGCGAGGCGGTAGTAGAGGTCCTGGCGGAACCGGCCGGCGGCCACCTCGGCCTCGAGGTCGGCGTTGGTGGCCGCGATGATCCGCACGTCCACCTTGCGGGCCGTGACCCCGCCCACCGGTTTCACCTCCCGCTCCTGGAGCACCCGCAAGAGCTTGGCCTGGGTCTCCGGGCCCAGGTTCCCCACCTCGTCCAGGAAGAAGGTGCCCCCGTTGGCGAGCTCCAGGAGCCCCCGCTTGGGGGCGTGGGCGCCGGTGAACGCGCCCTTCACGTGGCCGAAGAGCTCACTTTCCAGAAGCGGCCCGGCCAGGGCCGAGCAGTCCACCGCCACGAACTCCCGGTCCTTGCGGGCCGAGAGCTCGTAGATCATCCGGGCCACCACCTCCTTGCCGGTGCCGCTCTCCCCCGTGATCAGCACGCTCGTGTCGGTGGCCGCCACCTTCTCGATGAGCGCGTTCACCTCGCGCATCCGGGGGCTCGCCCCGATGACGTAGCGGTCGGTGCGGGCCTGGAGCTGGCGGCGCAGTTGCTCGTTTTCGAACCGCAGCCGCCGGCGCTCCTCGGCCCGGGCCGTGGTGATCCGCACCTCCTGGGGGCTGAAGGGCTTGGGCAGGTAGTCGTAGGCCCCGAGGCGGAAGGCCTTGAGCACGTTGTCGATGGAGGGGTACCCGGTGATGATCACCACGATGACCTCGGGGTCGAGGTCGCGCATCCGGGCCAGCACCTCCATGCCGTCGAGCCCCGGCATCTTGAGGTCGAGGAACACGAGATCGAAGTCGCCCTGGCGGAAGCAGTCGAGCGCGCTCGCCCCGTCGTTGCACACCTCGGCCTCGTGGCCCATGCGCCGGAGCGTTTTGGCCAGGCCCTCCCGGATCGAGCGCTCGTCGTCCACGATCAGGGCTCGCACCGTTCCTCCTCCGGCACCGGGAACACCACCGTGAACGTGGTCCCCTTTCCGGGCTCCGACTCCACCCGGATGTCGCCGCCGTGCATCCGCATGATGTTGTACGAGAGGCTAAGCCCGAGCCCCGTGCCCTTGCCGGGCTCCTTGGTGGTGAAGAACGGCTCGAAGATCCGCTGCCGCACCCCCGGCGGCATGCCGGGGCCGGTGTCGGTGAAGGCGACCCACACGGTCCCCCGCTCCGGGTCGCACCCGGAGCGAAGCGCGAGCTCCCCCTCCCCGTCCATGGCGTCCACCGCGTTGGTGATGATGTTCGTGAACACCTGCTTGATCTGGCTCGGGTTCCCCACCACCAGCGGCAGGTCCCCGGCCAACTCCCGGCGCACCCGGATGTTGTGGAACAGCGCCTTCCCCCCGAGGAGCTCCAGGCACTGCTCCACGGCCGCGTTCAGGTCCACCGGCTCCTGGTAGCGCCGCCGCTGGTGGGCGAAGTCCAGGAGCGAGTTTACGATCTCCTTGCACCGGCGGGCCTCCTGGACGATCCGGTCCACGTCGCCGCGGCGGGGGTCCGAAAAATCCAGGTCCTCCAGGAGAAGCCCCCCGAAGAGGAGGATGCCCCCGAGGGGGTTGTTGATCTCGTGGGCCACCCCGGCCGCGAGCTTCCCCAGGGAGGCCATCTTGTCGGCGTGGATGAGCTGCATCTGCACCTCCTCCAGCCGCCGCTCCAGCTCCATCACGTGGCGCAGGTCGTGGATGAAGCTCACCGTGCCGGTCTCCCGCCCCCTTTCGTCCCGCAGCAGATGCACGGTGAGCCACACGGGCACCCGCTCGCGGCTCTTGGTGATCAGGATCGCCTCGTAGCGCTCCAGGACCCCCGGCCCCCCGTAGTCCGGGCTCCGGGCCCGCGCCATCACCTCCCGGGCCGCGTTGCCCTCGTAGAACTCCTGGATGTACCGCCGGCCCACCACCTCGGCGGCCGAAAACCCCAGGAGCGCCTCGGCGCCCCGGTTGAACCGGGTGATGACGCCCCGTTCGTCGGTGACCACCACCGGGTGGGGCGACCCCTCCACCACCTGCCGCAGGCGCGACAGGGCCACGGCAAGCTCCCGCTCGTTCTCCCGGTGGGCCGTGACGTCCCACAGGTACACCACCCCCAGGTTGCGCTTTTCCGACACCGGCACGAGCGCCACCTGCCCCTCCAGATGGCGGCGGGGCCGCAGGGGCACCTCGGCCTCCAGGCTCACCGGCACCGGCTGCCCCGATTCCACCGCCCGGCTGGCGGCCGCCGACAGCACCGACCGTGCGCTCCGCCCCAAAACGGCCGTCACCCGCGCGTCCAGGAGCTGTGCCGGCGTCGTCCCGACGAACTCGCAAAACGCCGGGTTCGCGTACCGGATCTTGCGGCCCGCCGGGGTGAACGCGGCCACCCCCACCGGCGCCCGTTCCCACAGCTCGGCAAGATACCGGTGCCAGGCGGCCTGTCGTTGTCGGGGGGTATCCGTCATGGGCAAGGCAACCGGGCGAAAAGGCTCGAAGGCTGGACGCGGCTCCTTGGTCCGCCGCGGGCGACACATCGGTCGCCCGCGAAGGTCCAGGGCGAAGAAAGCACATAGAACCGCGTTTGTCAATCACGGGGAAGCGTGCCGGAGGGCTCGGGGCGGGTCACTCCAGGGCCTCGCGGGCCGACGCGTGGGCCGCGCGGAGAGGTTCCGGGATACGGTAACGGGGAGAGACGCGAAGGACGAGCGCCACGGCCGGTTCGAGGGCGAGGCCCCAGCCCACCGACACAAAAACCGGTTTGACTCCTGCCCGGGTGCGGACCGCCGCGCCCACCACCTCCCCCCGGTCCACCAGGGGAACCCGGCTTCCCCTCGCCCCGGGAAGCGGCGCGTGGTGGCCGACCAGGAGGTCCTTCGCCACCCCCACGGTCGGGAGGCCCGCCGCCTCCCCCACCGCGCAGGCGAGCCCGCGGCGCTCCGGGTGGGCTTTGCCATGACCGTCCACCAGGAGGAGGTCGGGCGGCTTCGAAAGGCCCGCGAGCGCCCGAAGGATCGGCCCCGCCTCCCGCAGGGCCAGCCGACCGGGGACATAGGGGGCCTCCACCGGGCCGACCCAGGTCGAAACCTCGGCCACGGTGAGCGCCGGAACCGCCAGCACCGCCACCGCGGCGGCACAGCGCCCTCCCCCCGGATCATAGGCGCAGTCGGCGCCGGCGATTCTCACGGCCCTTCCGCCACCTCGGGCCGCGCTTCCCGGTCGAACGGATTCGTGCGCACGGCAAACGAGAACAGGTACGGATAGGCCGTCTCGAGGTGTTCCACGTACCGGATCCAGCGTCTTGCCAGAAGCGGGTACACCCTGCGGGCGTCGAAGGTCAGATGCTGCCGGTCCGGCGGGGTTAGCGAGGAGAGATCCCGGCGGGTGAGAAGCTCCTCACGCAGATGCAGCACCGCCCGCAGGAGCTCGGTGAACTCCCCCCGTTCGGAGAGATTGGGGTTCTCGTACAGCCGCAGGAGCAACTCGCCCCGCTCCCGGAGGAACGCGGCCAGGTCCCCCAGGTCGAGCCGTTCCGGATCCAGCAGGAACTCGTGGGTCCCCAGGCGCCGCTCCAGGGCGTCGAAATCCTCCCGGGCCCGGTCCGGGCGCACCCGCGGCGGCGCCGCGGCAAGCACCGGGTCGGCCGCCGCGAGGCGGCGGAGCAACTCCGCCCCCACCTCGCTGAAGAAGATTCCGACCACCATCTCCACCCGCCGTCGCCGATCCCGTTCGGCCCGGCGGGTCACCAGCATCTCGGTGGCCGTTGCCACGACGCCGAGGAACGTGCTGACCCCTCCCAGAATCAGCACCACGGCGAGGAATTTGCCCGCCGGGGTGGTGGGGTGCAGATCCCCGTATCCCACGGTGGCCACCGTGATCACGGTGAGATACAGGGCATCCAGGGGGTGCATCCCCTCCAGGCCCATGAATCCCAAGGTCCCCAGGCCGAGGACCCCGGCGAGCACGAGGCACAGGAGCCGAAACCGCTGGCCTTCCCCGCCCCGGTTCGTCCCGGCTCCGAGGTGGCTCACCCCGCCATCCAGTCGCGCACCTTGGCCTCGTAGGCCGCGAGCTCCCGGGCCACGGCCGCCGTGTCGGGGCCCTCCACCACCAGGTGGATCTCGGGACGGTACGGGTCGGGCAGGAGGAGCACGCTGGTCTCCCCCAGGTTCACCTGCACCCCGTCCACGAAGCTCGCCTCCTTGTCCACGCTGTCCTCGCTCATCCGGCGCATCACCCGGCCCTTGAGCTCGTGGGGGCACGGGATCTGCCGGCGCTCGTAGGCGTAGGGGGGCAGCCCGTCCAGGACCTCCGAGGCGTCGGCCCCGGCCCGGGCCAGGAGTTCCAGCACCTTGGCCGCCGCGAACATGGCGTCGGGGGCGTGGAGGAACTTGGGGAACGCGTACTTTCCGTCCGCCTCCGAGACGAAGTCGTAGTCCATGAGCTCCGAGGTCCGAAGGCTCGTGGTCTTGCCCCGGGTGATCCGGAGCGTCGGTTCCAGCTCGTCGAGCACCCGGGGGGCCGTGACCGGCAGGAACACCCGGGCCCCCTGGGGCCGGCATCGGGCCAGGAGCCGAAGGATCAGGAGCAACAGTTCGTGATCCTGGCGCACCCGCCCCCGGTCGTCCACCAGCCGCAGGTTCTGGCCCCCGGGGGAAACGTAGAAGCCCACGTCCGCGTGCAGCGCCCCCACGATGTCCTCGGTCTGCTTGAGGATCCGGTCCAGGTCGTACATGCGGCGGGTGAGCCGCCGCTCGTCGGGGTAGGCGTTCAGCACCACGGTGCGGCACCCCAGGGCGTTCAGGAGCGGGGGCAGGTACTCCCCCGTGGTGCCGTTGTCGAGATCGACCACCACCCGGAACCGCCGGGCCCGGATGGCGTCCGCGTCCACCTCCCGCAGGAACCCTTCCCGGTAGAACCCGTCGATCCCGGCGAGCTCCCGGATCGCCCCCACCTCCGCATGGTCCACCCGGCGGAAGTTCTCCTTGAAAAAGATCCGCTCGATGGACTTCTCGAGGCTGGTGTCGATGCGGTTGCCGGCCTCGTCGTAGAACACGATCTGGGCGCTTCGGCTGTCGCTGGGGCTCTGCTGGAAGTACGCGCCGGCCACCTCCCCGAAGCTCGCCAGCTTGTACCGGGTCACGGGAACGGGGACCATCTTGACGTCGTGCACGTCCACCCCGGTGGACAGGATGCCCCCGAGGAAGGCGCGCTTGAGCATCCGGCTCGCCCGCAGGTAGTCCCGCCCCACCAGGAGGGCGGTGTTGGGCCGCAGAATCGTGCCCAGGGCGGCGCCCAGCTTGGCCGCGAACTCGGGGGAGAGTTCGATGTTCGTGCGGCCCTCCACCGCACCGGCCTCGAACACCGATTTCTTCCACTTGTCGCCCCACACGAGGTTGGCCGAGAGCACCGCCCCGGCCTCGACCTTCTTGTCGGGCCACACCATGAGATCGCGCTCGAACGACGCCCGATCCCCGATCTCGGTGCCCTCGGCCACCACGGCCCCCTTCTCGATCCGCACCGCCTCGCCGACCCGGACCCGGTCGCACAGCACGGCCCGGTGGATCCGGGCGCCGGCGCCCACCCGCACCTCCCGCCACAACACCGAGGACGAGAGCTCCGCGCCGTCCCCGAGACGGCACCCGGGCCCCACCACCGCGTTCTCGAGCGCCACCCCGGTGCCGAGCGCCACCCCCGGCCCCAACACCGCCCGGCCCCGCACCCGCAGGCCCTCGGGCGGGGAGAACGCCCCGTCCTCGACCCACAGCTCCCCCTCGTCGGTCTCGAGCCGCCGGCCCGGGAGGGTCAGCGCCACCTTTCCGGCCAGCACGTCCGCCGTGGCCTCCCGGTACGCGTCGGGGTCGCCCACGTCCCGCCAGTACCCCTTGGCGGCATACCCGTAGATGGGCACGTCGTCCCGAAGGAACGAGGGGAAGAGGTCCTTCGAGAAGTCGAAGGGCCGGCCCCGGGGGATGCGGCCCAGGACCTCGGGCTCGAGCACGTAGATCCCGGTGTTCACCGTGTCGCTGAACACCTCGCCCCACCCGGGCTTTTCCAGAAACCGCAGGATCCGGCCGTCGGCGTCGGTGATGACCACCCCGAACTGCAGCGGGTTGGGAACGCCGGTGAGCGTGATCGTGACCGGGGTGCGTTTCTCCCGGTGGAACCGGACGATCGCCTCCAGGTCGAAATCGGTGATCACGTCCCCCGAGAGCACGAGGAACGTCTCGTCCAGATGCTCCTCGGCCCATTTGACCGCGCCGGCGGTGCCGTAGTCGTCGTCGGGGAGCACGTAGGTGAGACGCAGCCCGAACCGGGAGCCGTCGCCGAAGTACTCCCGGATCACCTCGGGCATGTAGTAGAGCAGCACCACCACCTCGCGCACCCCCACCGAGCGCACCCGCTCCAGGATGTGCTCCATCATCGGCCGGTTCACCAGCGGCACCATGGGCTTGGGCAGGCTGTGGGTCAGGGGCTGGATGCGGGTTCCGAACCCGCCGGCCATCAACACCGCCTTCATGGACCCCTCCTTCCGCGCGATCGGTTGGCAAACAAAAGCCCGGACGAGCCGGGCCGGAATTCGGTTCTGCGCAAACGGGTTATTGGTCTCGGAGCCCTCCGTACCGGCGCTCCAGAACACGGCCCAACTCGCCCTTGAGCTCGTCGAGGCTCCCCGACTTCACGACGTAGGCATCGGCCAACCAGGCGGAATAGTCCGTCTTGAACGAGCTATAGGCCGTCGAGAGCACCACCGGCAGGTCCCTTCGGGTGCGGGCGAGGTCCTGGAGGAACTGGAGCCCGCTCTCCCCCCGGAGCTTGATGTCGAGGATCACCGCATGGATCTCGTGTTTCTCGAGGATCTCCCACGCCTGCTCCGTGGTGGCGGCGCAAAGCACCCGGTAGCCCGCCTCCTCGAGCTCCTCCCGGTAGAGGATCCGGATGCTCTCCTCGTCGTCCAGCACCAGAACGGTGTACATGCCCACTCCTCCCCGCACGCAAAGCCCCGCCATCTTAACACCCCATCGCCCGGCGTCAACCGCGCGGCCGCCGGCCACGGGCGCGGGGCCGGGGAGCGCCGCCCGGAAGGGGTAAAGTCTTTCCCCTCGCGGTACGAAAAGAGGAGCATCGATCCCCCCGCCCCGGAGGAGTGAGGTGTCCGACCCGATCTTGCCCCCCGACGCGATCCCCCCGGCCCTGGCGCCGGCCGCCCTGGCGCTCCTGGCGGAGATCGCCCGCAGGATCCCGCCGTTCCTCGGCCCGCCCCCGAGGCTCCTGCCCGAACGACCCCGGGATCCGGAGGCCGTGGCCGAGGCGGTCCGGGCGTTCCTGGCCTGGCTCGAGTCGGCGCCCACCCAGTGGGGCAGCCGCATCGAGGAACTGGAAGCCCTGTTCCAGGAGATGGCGACCGCCGTTCACGACCTCGACAGCCGGGTCCGCCGACTGACCCAGCACGCCCGAACCTACGCGGCCGAGCAGGAAACCCTCTCCCAGAGCCTGTCCGAGGCCCTCGACCAACTGGACCCCAGGGGGGGCGACGGCGACCTGGTGCCGGCCTACCGCCGGATTCTCGAGGCCCTGCGGGCCGAGGCCCGCAGGGAGCGGGACGGGGCCCGCCAACTGAGCGAGGAGGCGCTGGAGGTCCGGGGCCTGCTCACCCATCTGGCCGACCGCCTGGACAAGGTCGAGCAGAAAGCCCGGGCCCTTCGGTCCCAGAGCCTCCGGGACCCCCTGACCGGGCTGTGGAACCGGGGCGCCTGGGAGGATCGGCTGGCCGAGGAGGCGGCCCGGGCCCGGAGGTACGGGCAGCCGTTCTCCGTGATCCTGTGGGACGTGGACCGATTCAAGGAGGTGAACGACCGGCACGGCCACCTGGCCGGGGACATGGTGCTCCAGTCGCTGGCCGGGCGCACCCTCCAGATGCTCCGCCGCAGCGACTTCGTGGCCCGGTACGGCGGCGAGGAGTTCGCGGTGCTCCTGCCGCACGCCGAGGAAGAGGCGGCCCGGATCGTGGCCGAAAAGATCCGCCGGATCGCCGCCGACCGGGAGGTGGCCACGCGGGCCGGACCGATCCGGGTGACCCTGAGCGCCGGGGTGGCCACCTGGGTCCCGGGGGAAGAGGCCCTGGAGCTCGTGGACCGGGCGGACCGGGCCCTCTACCGCGCCAAAGAGGCGGGCCGAAACCGGGTCGAGGTGGCCCCGCCCCCCGGCCCGGCGGAAAAAGCGGCCGCACCGGCTTGACAGCCTCGCCCGGGTCGGGTATAAAGCGCGTCTCATTCGCGCTGGGGGATCGTCTAATGGTAGGACAGCGGACTCTGGATCCGCGAGTGAGGGTTCGAATCCTTCTCCCCCAGCCAATCGGTTCGAACGAAACGGTCCCGTCGTCTAGCCAGGCCTAGGACACCGGCCTCTCACGTCGGCGACACGGGTTCAAATCCCGTCGGGACCGCCATTTCGCCAAACCCCGGCGTCGCCCTCGGCGCCGGGGTTTTCTCTTTCCGCACCGGAGGGGCGGGATGTCTCGTTCATCGACCGCTCGGTTCCTCGACGGGGCCGGGGCCGCGCTGGCCGCCGGGGGGGCGCTCCTCGCCACGGGCGCCGCCTACGGGGCGGCCCTGGCCTGGACCCAGCGGGCCCTGGCGGTTCCCGTGGGGGGGCTCGACCCGGCCCAGGTGCCGTTCCGGCTCCTCCTCGTCGGGCACCTGCTGGGGGGCCTCGGGGCCGTGGCCGCGGCCCACCTGGGCGCGACGCTGGTGCTTTGGTTGATGGCCCGGGCGGCCGGAGGCCCCGGCGGGTTCGGTCGCCTGTACCGAGCCGGGGCGGTGCTCCTTCTCGCGGGGCTTCCCGCCCTGCCGGCCGTGGCCCACCGCGCCCTGGCCCCGGGGCACCCCCTGGGCCCCGGACTCGCCCTGCCCGCCGCGGCGGCGGCCCTCGCGCTCCTGGCCGGCGCGTTCGCCGTGTTCCGGCTCACCCAGGGCTTCGGGCCCGGCCGGGCCGCCGCCGCCACGGCCCTGGCCACCCTGTTCGCCGGGGCCCTGGCGCTCCTCTGACCCCCTGCCACCCGTCCGACGAGGGCAACGCCATGTCCGCACCCAACGACGTCCTGCCGGAACACCTCTCCCCCACCGCGATCCTCGACGCCGACCACCCCCGGGTCGTCGGGTTCGCGCGTCGGGCCGTGGGAGAGCGCGAAGGCCCCGTGGAGCGGGCCGTGGCCCTCTACTACGCGGTGCGCGACCGGATCTGGTACGACCCCTACGCCCCCTTTTACAAACCCGAGCACTACCGGGCGAGCCGGGTCATCGAGGCGGGCCGGGGCTACTGCGTGCAGAAGGCCGCGGTGATGATCGCCTGCGCCCGGGCCCTGGGCATCCCCGCGCGGGTGTCGTTCGCCACGGTGCGAAACCACCTGGCCACCCGCCAACTCCTGGACTACCTGGGCTCGGACCTCTTTGTGTACCACGGGGTGGTGGAGCTCTTCCTGGAGGGCCGATGGGTGAAGGCGACCCCGGCGTTCAACCGGGAGCTGTGCGAGCGCCACGGCGTGGACCCGCTGGAGTTCGACGGCCGGCACGACTCGATCTTCCAGCCCTACAACCGCGAGAACCGGCGGTTCATGGAGTACGTGGCGTTCCACGGCACCCACGCCGACATCCCCGTGGACGAGATCCTCGCGGCCTGGCGGCGCACCTACGGGGCCGGGCGGGTGGACGCCTGGATCCGGATGCACGAAACCAAGGGCTCGGCCCGGCCCCGGGACTTCCTGAGCGAGGACGTGGTCAGCGACTGACCCCGAACCGGGCCAGGCGCCTGAGGGCGCGCACCTTGTCCGACCGGTCCACCCGGGAGCGGTCCACGGCCTGCCGCAGCACCTCGATCGTGCGGTCGTAGGTCTCCCGGTCCACCGGGTAGGGCGTCCGGTCCTTGCCCCCGTGGGCGAAGCTGAACCGGGCCGGGTCCCGGGTGCTCGCCGGGGTGCCGTACACGAGCTCGGCCGTGAGCGCGAGCGCCCGCAGCGTCTTGGCCCCCACCCCCGGAAGCCCCAGGAGTTCCTCGAAATCCGCCGGGGCCCGCTCGTAGGTCTCCAGGAGGATCTTCCGCAGGTACCGGGGGTTCACGTCGGCCAGGCTCACGGGGTGGCGCCGGGGGAGGGTGAGGTCCCCGGCCCGGGCCACCGCGTCGAACACGGCGCCCGGTTCCCGGGCCAGGGCCACCGACGCCTCCTGCACGGGTTCGCTCTCCCGCGCCACCAGGTTCAGGGTGGGGCTCGCCGCCTCGGCGCACACGGCGGCGTGGGGCTCCAGGGTGAACGACCCCACCCCCTCCCCGAGCCAGTGGTACCGCCGCGCCGTTCGGGTTTCGGGCCGCATGCCCTGCTGCACCACGCACCACTCCCCGGCCCGGGTGAAGAAGAACGCGTGGTGGTAGATCTGGTGCCCGTCCTGCACCGCGGCCGAGTCCACCTTGGCCGAAAGGCGGCTCGCCCGCACGAGCCCCGCCGGGTCGAGCCCGATCCGTTCGCAGGCCGCCTCGATCTCGGCCGGGGTGCGGCGCGACACCCTTCCCTTGCCGCCGGCCGCGAACAACCCCAGGTCGGGGCCCGCGTCGAGTAACGCCTCCTTGACCGCCCCGCACACCGTGGTGGTGACCCCGCTCGAGTGCCAGTCGAACCCGAGCACGCAGCCGAAGGCCTGAAACCAGAAGGGGTCCGACAGCCGCCGCAGCACCTCGGCCGGGCCGTGCTCCTCCACCAGAAGCCGCACGATCTCCCGGGCGAGCCGCACCATGCGCTCGAAGAGCCACCGGGGCGC
>CAZUYO010000053.1:0-12693 GCA_964624725.1 uncultured Thermodesulfobacteriota bacterium | reverse complement strand
CCCACAGGTTGGAACAGCCGATGACGCTGGAATCGCAAAGTATTTTCGCGTCCTAGCCTCCTAGCCTCCGAGCGTCCCAGCCGAAGTTACTTGGAAGCTCCCGTAAGCCGCGCGGGGCGCGGCCTGTTTGCAAAAACAATAACTTCCGCCTCGGCCACACGGTGCGCCGCGGCCGTCTGGACCACGGGACCGAAGACCGCGAGACCGGCGACCGACGACCGAAGTTGCTCGGAAGCCCGTTTCTTCCCGCCTCGGGGGGATGATATTCTGGGTTCGCCGGCGCTCGCGTTTCTCCCCTCCCCGAGGCCATGCGCATCCGAGTCCCCCTCTTCTGGAAGCTTCTCGCCTGGTTCCTGGCCCTGAGTCTGCCCCCGCTCCTGTGGTTCGGCCTCGACGCGGCCCGCCGGGTCGCTGAGGTCGGCCGCGAGGCGGTGGAGCGCTCGAGCGAGGCCCTGGACGAGCGGGCCCGGGAGGCCCTGGAGCTCCAGGCCCAGCTCGTGGCCGACCGGATCGCGGCGTTCCTCGAGGAGCGGGTGGCCGACCTTCGGGCCCTGGCCGGGGCGCCCAAGGAGCCCGCCGCGTTCGGCGCCCTGGCGGGCACCCGCACGGGGGTGCTGTGGCGACGGGTGCGCACGCCCGACGGCACCGTGGGGGAGGTGCGGGAGGCCGTGCCGCTCTACGCCGAGGTGGCCTGGGTCGGGCCCGACGGGCGCGAGCGCTTCCGGTTCGACCACGGCGCGCCGGTGGCCCCCGGGGAACTCCGGGACGTGAGCCGGCCCGGGGGCACCACCTTCGGGGTGGAGGACTATTTCCGGGCCTGCCTCGAGCTGCCGCCGGGGGAGCCCTGGGTCGGGCATGTGGTGGGCCGGCACGTCTCCCGGCCGGAGCAGCTCGCGGGCGCCCAGACGGTGGAGGACGCCGTGGGGGGCGCCGAGTACCGCGGCATCGTCCGGTTCGCCCTGGCGGTGCGCGGGCCCGGGGGGAAGATCGAGGGGGTGGTCGCCCTGGCCCTCGATCACCGCCACCTCATGGAGTTCACCCAGCACCTCCTGCCCCTGAGCCGGCGCCAGACCGTCTTCCCTTCGTACCTTTCCGGAAACTACGCCTTCCTGTTCGACGACGAGGGCTGGATCATCGCCCATCCCAAGCTCTGGGACATCCGGGGCCTGGGGCCCGACGGCCGGTGGGTGCCCCCGTACACCGAAGACTCGAGCCCCGAGGACGTGGAGGCCGGCCGGATCCCCTTCAACCTGGACCGGGCCGCCTTCGTGCACCCCAACTATCCCTTGGTGGCCCGGGAAGTGCGGGCAGGGCGAAGCGGGGTCACCCGCACCTACAACGTGGCCGGGGTGGACAAGGTGATGGCGTACGCCCCGGTGCGGTTCGCCTACGGCCCGTACCGAAGGCACGGGGTGTTCGGGGGGGTGACCATCGGCGCGCGCACCGAGGCGTTCCACGAGGCGGCCGCCGAGACCGCCCGGGCCATCGAGTCGGCGTCGCGCCACACCCTGCGCACCGGGTTCGTGCTCGCGTGGTGTCTGGGGATCCTGGTGGTGGCGGCGTCGGCCGTGCTTTCCCGGGCCATCTCGGACCCCGTGCGGACCATGGCCTACATGGCCCGGCGGATCGCCGGCGGCGACCTGGACGCGCGGGTGGACGTGGGCACCCGGGATGAGCTGGCGGAGCTCGGCGCCGACCTGAACCGGATGGCCCGCCTCCTGGGGGAGAAGGACCGGAACTTGCGCGAGAGCCTGGAGGCGTTGCGTCGCTCCCGGGACGAGGCCAGGGTGAGCGCCGAGCGGCTGGCCGAGCAGTTGCGGATCCTCAACCACATCCAGTCGATCAGCGAGTTTCTCGGCACCACGTTCGACCGGGCGGGGGCCCTCCGGGTGATCCTCGACACCTGCGTGGAGGGGCTGGGGTTCGACCGGGCGGTGCTCCATCTCGTGGAGCCGGGGGGGGAGCTCCGGGCCGTGGCGGTGGCCGGGTTCGCGTCGGCCGACGAGATGCGGGTGCGGCAGCGGCCGCTGCGGCTCGACGCCCACGACTGTGTGCCCGTCCGGGTGGTGCGCTCGGGCCGGGCCCGCCTGGTGCGCAGCCTGGACGAACCGGACCTCACCCCCCTGGATCACCGGATCGCGATGGGGGCCGGCACCACCTCGTTCGTGTACGCCCCGATGAAGATCCGGGACCGCGTGGTGGGCGTGCTGGGGGCGGACAACGCCGCAACGGGCCGTCCGATCCCGGAACACCTCGTGGGGCCGTTGCAGATCGTGGCGGGGCAGGCCGCCCGTGCCGTGGAGCGGGCCCGGCTGTTCGAGGAGGCCCAATCGGCGCGGCGGTTCGTGGAGGAGGTGCTGGACAACCTGGGGAGCGGCGTGTTGGCCGTGGACGGCCGGGGGGTGGTGCTCACCCTGAACCGCCACGCCGAGACCCTGCTGGGAACGCCCCGGGAAGACGCCGTGGGGCGGGCCGTGCAGGCGCTGCCGCTCGATCCGGCGGTGGTGGCCTGGGTGCGGGAGCTCCTGGGGGGCGGGGCCCTGGAGCCGCGGGAGTTCGTGCGGGACGAGGGGGGGCCGGCCCGGGAGTTTCTGTGGATCCCCAGCCGGTTCGGCGAGGCCGGGGGGCGGGGGCTGATTCTGCAGTTTCGCGACGTGACCGAGGAACGCGCTCTCCAACGGAGCCTGGAGCGGATGGACCGGCTGGCCTCGCTGGGCCGGCTCGCGGCCGGGGTGGCCCACGAGGTCCGCAACCCCCTCACCGGGATCTCGCTCCTGTTGGACGATCTGCACGACCGCCTCTCCTCGCCCCCCGAGCGCGACGCCCTGCGCCGCGCCCTGGAGGAGATCGGCCGGCTGGAGGGCATCGTCGAGGAGTTGCTGGAGTACGCCCGGGTGGACACGGCCCCCAAGCGCGAGTGCGACGTGGCGGAGATCGTGGAGGGGAGCCTCTTCCTGGTCGAGAAAACGGCCCGGCGCCAGGGGATCCGGCTGCGCAGGGAGCTCCGGCCGGACGGGGCGCGGGTGCTCGCCGCGCCCGAGAAGCTGAAACAGGCGTTCCTCAACCTCTATCTCAACGCCATCCAGGCCATGCCCGAGGGCGGGGATCTCACGGTCGGGGTGGCGGCGGCCGACGGGCGGGTGATCGTGGAGGTGGCCGACACCGGGGTCGGCATCGACCCCAAGGACCTCGACCGCATCTTCGAGCCCTTTTTCAGCCTGCGGCCCGGCGGATCGGGGTTGGGGCTCTCGATCGCCCACACCATCGTGGAGGACCACGGGGGCGCCATCCGGGTGACCTCCCGGCCCGGGAAGGGCACCCGGTTCCGGGTCGAGCTGCCCCTGGCGGCCTGACGCCTCCCGCCTTTTTTCAACCCGCGGTTGTCCGGATGCGGCCCGCCCCTGGCCGGATCCGGCCGCATTCCCCCTGCCCCCGGAACACCCCGCGCGCGGAAACCCGGCGTGTTTCGGGCCGCTGGGCCCTGGCCGACGGCCTGGCACGCGGTATGCTTCCCCCTCGGTGCCCCGCGTCGGGGCGGTTCGGTCCCTCAAAAAGGAGGTGGAAGATGCGAAGGACGTGGAAGGTGTTGGGTGCGGCGTTTGTGGCCGCGACGGTGGCGGTTTCGCCGGCGGCGGCGAAGACCCTGAAGATCGGGATCCCCCTCCCGCTCACGGGGTCGAAGGCGAAGTTCGGGGAGATCGAGAAGCGCTCCTACGAGATCGCGGCCGAGGAGATCAACGCGGCCGGCGGCATCAACGGCATGCAGATCGAGCTCGACATCCAGGACAGCCAGGGCAAGCCGGAGATCTCCCGGGCCATCGCCGAGAAGCTGGTGGACGTGGAGAAGCAGCCGTTTCTGATCGGTGAGTACTCCTCGTCGTGCTCCAAGGCCATCGCGGCGTTGGCCGAGGAGCGCAAGGTGCCCTACCTGGTGGTGACCGGCGCCTCCAACAGCATCACCCAGAAGGGCTACGACTACGTGTTCCGGATGAACCCCTCGGTCGAGTACTACACGAGCGGGTTCCGGGGCTTCCTGCGGGAGGTGGTGAAGCCCAAGACCATCGCCATCCTGTACGAGGCCACCGACTTCGGCACGAGCGGCTCGAAATCCATGGTGAAGGAGGCCGAGAAGCTCGGCATGAAGGTGGTGCTGAACGAGAAGTACGAGTCGGGTGCCGTGGACTTCAAGCCGATCCTGTCCCAGGTGAAGGCCAAGCGGCCCGACGTGATCTACATGGTGTCCTACGTGATGGACGCCGCCCTTCTGATGCGCCAGATCAAGGAGCTGCGGATCGACGCCAAGCTGTTTGCCGGCGGGGCGGCCGGGTTCGCGATCCCCGAGTTCATCGAGAACGCCAAGGACGCGAGCGAGTACGTGGTGACGGCCACCCTGTGGAGCCCGTTCGCCCCGTACAAAGGGGCCCGGGAGTTCGCGGAGAAATACAAGAAGCGCCACGGCAAGTACCCGTCGTACCACGGCGCCGAGGCCTACTCCGCCCTCTACGTGCTCAAGGACGTGCTGGAGCGGGCCGGAAGCCTGGAGCCCGAGGCGATCCGCAAGGCCCTGGCCGCCACCGACATGGAAACCGCCTTCGGGCCGGTGAAGTTCGAGTCCCGGGGCAAGTACAAGAACCAGAACTTCATGGACACGCTGGTGCTCCAGGTGATCAACGGCAAGCACGAGGTGATCTGGCCCAAGAAGTTCGCCACGGCGGACTACGTGTTCCCGATCCCCCGCTGGCGGGACCGTCGGTAGGCCCCACCCCACACCCCAACGGGGGTTCCCGGGGACGCCCCGGGAACCCCCTTCGTATGCACGTCCGAGAGAGTCGCCATGGTGCAGCTTGAGGTGTTTCTCCAGACCCTCGTGTCGGGGCTACTGCTCGGGGGGCTCTACGCCCTGATCGGGCTCGGGATGACCCTGATCATGGGGGTGATGAAGATCATCAACCTGGCCCACGGGGAGCTCATGATGGTGGCGATGTACATCGCCTTCTGGCTGTTCCACCTGTTGGGCATGGACCCCTACGTGACCCTGGTGGTCACGGTGCCGGCGCTCTTCGTGCTGGGGGTCGTGATCCAGAAGACCCTGATCTCGCCGGTCCTGAAGGTGGACTCGATCCTCCCGGAGAACCAGGTGATCCTCACCGTGGGCATCGGGATGGTGCTGCAGAACCTGGCCACCCTGCTGTTCACGTCGGACTACCGCTCCACCCCGGTGGCGTACGCCTCCGACGCCTGGTACCTGAGCGACTGGTGGCGCAGTTCCCCCATCGAGCTGTCGTTCTCCGTGCCGTGGGTCGTGTCGTTCGGGTTCGCGGTGGCCATCACGGCGCTCCTGTGGTGGTTCCTGCAGAAGACGGACACGGGAAAGGCGATCCGGGCCACGGCCCAGGACAAGGACGCCGCCCTCCTGATGGGGGTGAACGTGGAGCGGATGACCGTGGTCACCTTCGGCCTGGGCGCGGCCCTGGTGGGGGCGGCCGGGAGCCTGTTCATCCCCATGTACTACCTGTACCCGGCCCTGGGGGGGCGGTTCACCCTGATCGCCTTCGTGATCACGATCCTCGGGGGCCTGGGATCGACCCAGGGGGCGATCCTCGGCGGGCTGATCCTGGGGGTGTTCGAGTCGATGACCGCCACGTACGTCGGCATGGGGTGGGCGCCGGTGGGCCGGTTCCTGGTGTTCGTGGCGTGCCTCATCTTCCTGCCCGGGGGCGTGGCCGGGCTGATGCGGCGCCGGTAGGGAGGAGACGACCATGGCGAGCGCAGCGCAGACCCTGGGCCGGTACCGGACCGCCGTCGCCGTGGTGGCGGCCCTGGCGGTGATTCCCCTGGTGCCGGGCCTCAACTCCAGCTACGTGCTCCACATGCTCATCCTGATGCTGATGTGGAGCGTGATCGGCATGGCCTGGAACCTGCTCGGGGGCTACTGCGGGCAGGTGTCGTTCGGCCACGCCGCGTTTTTCGGCCTGGGAGCCTACAGCGGGGGCATCCTGTACCACCACCTCGGGATCTCCGCGTGGTGGGGGTTCCCCGTGGGCATGGGGGTGGTCGCCCTGGGGGCCCTCGGGGTGGGGTACATCTGCCTGCGGCTGCGGGGCCCCTACTTCGCCCTGGGGACCCTGGCCATGGGCGAGGTCCTTAGGGTCACGGCCGAGAACCTGGAATGGCTCACGGAGGGCACCCGGGGCATCATGCTCGAGTCGCGCACCTGGGTGGCGAAGGAGCCGTTCTTCTACGTCATCCTGGGGATCGCCGTGGTCACCTTCGCGCTCATCGAGCTCATGGTGCGCTCCAAGTGGGGGTACTACTTCGTGGCGATCCGGGAGGACCAGGACGCGGCCGAGTCGCTGGGCATCGACACCACCCGCTACAAGACGATCGCGCTGGTGGTGAGCGCGGTTCTGACCGGGGTGGCGGGGGCCTTCTACACCTGCTACATGGGCTACATCGACCCCGAGATCGTGTTCGCCCTGCACGACATCTCGATCATCACGATCATGGTGGTGATGGTGGGCGGGGTGGCCACCCGGTGGGGCCCGCTGGCCGGGGCGGTGATCATGATCCTCCTGAGCGAGGTGGTGCGCACCCTGCCCTACGTGGGCCGGGCCCACCAGACCCTGTTCGGGGTGCTCCTTATCCTGATCATCATCTTCCTGCCCAACGGGGTGGTCGGCGATTTCCGCAAGATGATGCGATTCTTCCTGGGCCGGTCGAAGCCGGCCGGTGCCGGAGGCGTGTGAGATGGCGCTTCTCGAACTCGAGGGAGTGACGAAACAGTTCGGCGGGCTCACCGCCGTGAGCAATGTGAGCTTCGCCGTGGACGAGGGCCAGATCGTGGGCCTGATCGGCCCCAACGGCGCGGGAAAGACCACGCTGTTCAACATGATCAACGGGTTCCTGAAGCCCACGGCGGGCCGGATCCGGTTCCAGGGCCAGCGGATCGACGGGCTCAAGCCCCACAAGGTGTGCCGGATGGGCCTGGCCCGGACCTTCCAGGTGGTCAAGCCCCTGCAGCGCATGACCGTGCTCGACAACGTGATCGCCTCCTCGTTCCTCCGGTTTCCGGCGCGGCCCGATGCCGAGCGCAACGCCTGGGAGGTGCTGGAGTTCACCGGCCTGACCCCCGTGGCCCACACGGTGAGCAAGGGGTTGCCGCTGGGGCTGCGCAAGCGCCTGGAGATCGCGCGGGCGCTGGCCACGCGGCCGAAACTGCTCCTGCTCGACGAGGCCTGTGCGGGCCTCAACCCCACCGAGCTCGACGAGAGCATCGAGATCATCCGGAAGATCCGGGAATCCGGGGTTACCGTGCTCATCATCGAGCACCACATGAAGGTGATCATGTCGATCAGCGACCACATCGTGGTGCTCAACTACGGCGAGAAGATCGCCGAGGGGACCCCGGAGGAGGTGGCCCGGAATCCGGCCGTGGTCCAGGCCTACCTGGGAGGAGAGGCCGCCCATGCTTAAGGTGAACGGGATCGACGTGTTCTACGGCGACGTCCAGGTGCTCTGGGACGTGAGCTTCCACGTGGCAGAGGGGGAGGTGGTGGCCCTGATCGGGGCGAACGGGGCCGGGAAATCCACCACGCTGCGCACGATCTCGGGGCTGTTGCGGCCCCGGAAGGGGACGATCGAGTTCCTGGGGGAGCGCCTGGACCGGACCGCCCCGTACCGGATCATCGAGCTGGGGCTCGCGCATGTGCCGGAGGCGCGCCGGCTGTTTCCGGAGATGACGGTGGAGGAGAACCTCGAGATGGGCGCCCTCAAACCCGCGGCCAAGGCGCGCCGGGCCGAGAGCCTGGAGCGGGTCTACGAGCGGTTCCCCCGGCTCAAGGAGCGCCGCCGGCAGCTGGCGGGCACGCTTTCGGGCGGCGAGCAGCAGATGCTCGCGATCGGCCGGGGGCTCATGAGCCTGCCGCGGATGATCCTGTTCGACGAGCCGAGCCTGGGGCTGGCCCCGCTCCTGGTGGAGGAGGTGTTCCAGGTGGTGGAGGAGATCCGCCGCGACGGCGTGACCGTGCTCATCGTGGAGCAGAACGTGCGCCAGACCCTTGCGGTCGCCGACCGGGCCTACGTGCTCGAGACCGGGCGGATCGTGCGGGAGGGTACCGGCCGGGAGCTCCTGGACGACGAGGAGGTGCGCCGGGCCTACCTGGGGGTGTGACGGGCCCGGTCGGGGGAGTTCTGGTATGCTACGACGCCCGGGGCGGCCGACGCCCCGGGCGTTTTGCCATCCCGGGGGCGGGCCCGGCGCGGGCCCGGTTCCCCGGGGGGCCAAGGGGTGACCCGGGAGAAGACCGATGGCTTCGATCCTCATCGTCGACGACGAGGCGTTCCTGCGGGACCAGTTGGGCCGGATCCTGGAGGAGGAGGGGTACGCGGTCCAAGGGGTGGGCACGGGGGCAGAGGCCCAGGCCGCCTTCGAGGCCGAGCCGCCGGATCTCGTGCTCCTCGATCTCAACCTGCCCGACCGCCACGGGATCGAGGTGCTCCGGGACCTCAAGGCGCGGGACCCGGACCTCCTGGTCATCGTGATCACGGGCTACGGGTCGGTGGAAAGCGCGGTCGAAAGCCTCAAGCTCGGGGCCTACGACTACGTGAAGAAGCCCTTCAAGGCCGACGCGATCAAGCTGATCGTGCGCCTCGCCCTGGAGACCCAGACCCTGCGGCGCCGGGTCCGGGTGCTGCGGGAGCGGGAGCTGGGGCCCGGCGGCCCGGTGATCGCCGAGAGCCCGGCCATGCGCGAGGTGCTCCGGCAGGCCGAGGACGTGGCCGCCCATCCCGACACCACGGTGCTGATCACCGGCGAAAGCGGCACGGGTAAGGAGGTGGTGGCCCGGCTCATCCACAACCTCTCCCCGCGGGCCCAGGCCCCGTTCCTCGAGGTCAACTGCGCGGCGATCCCCGGGAGCCTTCTCGAAAGCGAACTCTTTGGCCACGAGCCCGGGGCCTTCACCGACGCCCGCCGCCCCAAGGAGGGCCTCCTGGAGGCGGCCGACGGGGGCACGGTGTTCCTGGACGAGGTGGGGGACATGGATCCCGGGCTTCAGGCCAAGCTCCTGCGGTTCCTGGAAACCCGGCGGTTCCGCCGGGTGGGGGGGGTGCGGGAGGCCCGGGTGGACGTGCGGGTCATCGCGGCCACCAACCGGGACCTCAGGGAGGCCATCCGGGAGAGGGGATTCCGGGAGGACCTCTACTACCGGCTCAACGTGTTCCCGATTCACGTCCCCCCGCTGCGGGAACGGCCCGAGGACGTGCTGCCGCTGGCCCAGCACTTCCTGGAGGAGTTCGCCCGGCGGTTCCACCGGCCGGTTTCGGCCATCTCCCCCGAGGCCCAGGCGCGGCTGCGGGCCTACCCCTGGCCCGGGAACGTGCGGGAGGTGCGAAACCTGATGGAGCGGCTGGCCATCACCTGCCGGGGCCGGCAGCTCGGGCCCGAGGATCTTCCGCCCGAGATCCGGGGCGACGCCGCGGCGGGCCCCGGGCGGTGGGTGCTCCCGGCCGAGGGGTGCGACCTGGAGGCCCTGGAACGGGACCTTGCCCGGTGCCTCATCGGCCAGGCCCTGGAACGCACCGGGGGCAACGTGAGCCAGGCGGCCCGGCTCCTGGGACTGCCCCGGGGCACGCTCCGGCACCGCATGGAGAGCCTGGGGATCCGGCCGGGGGAGTCACCGGCCCTTGGAACAAAAGGGGTTTGAGGAGTGGATTTATCTCGCGGTGAAAGGGGAAATTCAGAAAGCTTGTGGACTTGACATCAAAAATACGATCTCGTAAATAAATCGCGTTCGGTTTGGGGTTGCGTTCGGCATCGGGAGGAGTTCCGTCCTTGGGGCGGGCCGCCTGGCCCGGAAAGGAGGTCCTCTCATGCCGCGATGTCCCCGTCCCTCCACTCCCCCTTCCCTCGACGACGTCGAGCGCCGCCTGGATCGGCTGGAGGCCCGGTTCCACGACCGGGGCCGGTCCCTGGAGGACCTTTTGGCCTCCAAGGGCATCTCCCGCCGGTCGTTTCTCAAATGGACCTCCATGATGACGGCGGCCCTGTGGCTGCCGCCCGCGTTTGAGCGGTCGGTGGCCCGGGCCGCGGCCGTGGCCACCCGGGTGCCGGTGGTGTGGCTCCACCTCCAGGAGTGCACCGGGTGCACCGAGAGCGCGCTGCGGTCGGCCTACCCCGGGATCACCGAGCTCATCCTCGAATACCTTTCCCTGGATTACCACGAGACCATCATGGCCCCGGCCGGGGACGCGGCCGAAAAGAGCCTCGAGGACACCCTCGAGGCCCACCGGGGCTCCTACCTGTGCATCATGGAGGGCTCGATCCCCACGGCCATGGGCGGGAAGTTCCTGCGGCTCGGCCCCCGGGGCGAGACCGGGCTCGACCTGGCCCGGCGGGTGGCGGCCGGCGCCAAGGCCGTGATCGCCATCGGCCACTGCGCCTCCCACGGCGGCCCCCAGTCGGCCGCCCCCAACCCCACCGGCGCAAAGCCCGTGCACAAGGCCCTGGGCATCCGGACCATCCGGATCCCCGGTTGCCCGTACAACGGCGTGAACCTGGTGGGCACGGTGCTCCACCTCCTTCTCACCGGCGACGTGCCGGCCCTGGTGGACGGCCGGCCCGCCTGGGCCTATGCCAAGCGCATCCACGACACCTGCCCCCGAAGGGCCCATTTCGACGCCGGCGAGTTCGTGGAGCAGTGGGGGGACGAGGGGGCCAAGAAAGGGTTCTGCCTCTACAAGATGGGCTGCAAGGGCCCCTACACCTGGAACAACTGCAACGAGATCCAGTGGAACGAGGCGGCGAGCTTCCCGATCCGGGCCGGCCACGGGTGCATCGGGTGCAGCGAGGAGGCGTTCTGGGACCACATGGCCCCGCTGGAGGCGCCCCTGGCGGAGGCGGGCGTCGCGATCCCGTTCCTGAAGGGGATCGAAGGCTCGGTGGACACGGTGGGGTGGACGCTGATCGGCGCCACGGCCGTGGGGATCGCCGGCCACGCGGTCTACAGCGCGGCCAGGAAGAACGGCGCGAAGTCCGATCGGGACGAGGAGGGGAGCCATGGCGCGTAAGATCATCGACCCGATCACCCGGATCGAGGGGCACCTCCGGATCGAGGTGGAGCTCGACGGCAACCGCATCGTGGACGCCTGGAGCTCCGGCATGATGTTCCGGGGCATCGAGACGATCCTCCGGAACCGCGACCCCCGGGACGCCCCGCTCCTGACCCAGCGGATCTGCGGGGTGTGCACCCACGTGCACTACGACGCCTCGATCTGGGCCGTGGAGAACGCGTTCCACGTGACCCCGCCGCCCGCGGCCCGGATCGTGCGGAACCTCATCCTGGGCACCCAGCTCGTCCAGGACCACATCATCCATTTCTACCACCTCCACGGCCTGGACTGGGTCGACATCGTCTCGGCCCTCGGGGCCGACCCGAAAAAGGCCCAGGACCTGGCCCACGAGTTCTCGGACGATCCCTGGAACGCCGACGCGAAGCACCTGGAGGCCGTGAAGAACCGGCTGGGCGCGTTCGCGAAGAGCGGCCAGTTGGGGCCCTTCGCCAACGGGTACTGGGGGAACCCGGCCTACCGGCTTCCCCCCGAGGCGAACCTCCTCATTGCCTCCCACTACCTCGACGCCCTGGAGGTCCAGCGGCTGGGCGGGCAGGTGCTCGCGATCCTCGGGGGCAAGGAGCCCCACACCCAGACCCTGGTGGTGGGCGGGGTCACCTGCGTGGAGGATCTCCTCAACCCCAAGCGGATCGGGGACGTGCTGTTCCGGATCCGAAAGCTCGGGGAGTTCGTGCGGCGGGCCTACATCCCCGACGTCCTTTTGGCCGGGAGCGTGTACGCCGCCGAGGGGCTCCAAGGGATCGGGGCCGGGCACGGCAACTACCTGGCCTACGGGGCCTACCCGCTCTCGGACGACCTCGACCGCGCAAGGCTCTTCATGCCCCAGGGAGTGATCCGGGGAAAGGACCTCACCCGGGTCGAGGACTTCGACCCGGCCAAGGTCTCGGAGTTCGTGACCCACTCCTGGTACGCGTACCCCGACGAGTCCGAGGGCCTTCACCCCTCGAAGGGCGTGACCGAGGTCCGCTACACCGATCTCGGGCCCGACGGCCACGTGCAGGGCGACGGCAAATACTCCTGGCTCAAGGCGCCCCGGTACGACGGGGAGCCCATGGAGGTGGGGCCGCTGGCCCGGGTGCTCGTGGCCTACGCCCGGGGGGTGCCGGAGGTGCGGGCGCTTGTGGACGGCACCCTGAAGCGCCTGGGGGCCCCGGCCACCGTGCTCTTTTCCACCCTGGGCCGCACGGCCGCCCGGGCCCTCGAGACCCAATGGGTGGCCGACGCGCTGCCGGGGTGGGTGGAGGAGCTCGTGCAGGTCATGAAGGTGGACGGCCGCACGTTCGCGCCTTACACGCCCCCCAGGGACGCCGTGGGGTTCGGCCTCACCGAGGCCCCCCGGGGCGCCCTGGGCCACTGGATCGAGGTGCGAGGGGGCCGGATCGCGAACTACCAGTGCGTGGTGCCCACCACCTGGAACGCGGGGCCGCGGGACGCGGCCGGCCGGCGGGGCCCCTACGAGGAGAGCCTCGTGGGGATCGAGTTGGCCGACCCGGACCAGCCCCTGGAGATCCTGCGGACGATCCACTCGTTCGACCCGTGCATCGCCTGCGCCGTGCACCTGCT
>CAZUYO010000052.1:6563-13191 GCA_964624725.1 uncultured Thermodesulfobacteriota bacterium | reverse complement strand
TCTTAGCCGCCTAGCTGCCAAGCAGCCCAGCCGCCTAGCCGAAGCTACTTGGAAGCTACGAAGTCGGGGCAACCGAAAACCCCGGCCCCGGCGGTCCGTCCGACCCGCGGTGTGCCCGCGGCCCGAAGCCGTTCCGGCCGGTTCAGTCCTTCTTGGCCAGCCGGGCCAGGGCCTCGAGCACGGTGTCCGTCCCGTACCGATCCATGAGGGACTCCAGCCCCACCTCCACGTCGTCGGGCCGTTCCGCCTCCTCGTCCTCGTCCACCTCCACCTCCACCTCCTCGTACGTGAGGGCGTCCACGAGGCACCACTTGACGCACAGGGGTTCCTCCACGTCCAGGTCCTCGCACATGTCGCATTTGAGGGGCAGGCCCGAGTCGGGTTCCTTGAAGTCGGCCCGCGAGGGGCACGCCGCCCGGCAGAACGCGCACTCGTCGTAGAACTTGCCGTCGAGGGTGTAGGTGTTGCGGCCCATGCACTCGGCCGGGGTGTACTCGCCGGCATAGACGGGCACGTACACGTCCCGCAGGGGGTCGGTGAGCACCCGGATCCGGGCCCGGGCCGGGTTGTTGGTGCTGTACTTGGGCGAGGCGTGGCAGGCCGAGCAGATCATCTCGCAGGCCCGACAGCCGTTGCACTTGTCCGCGTCGATATGAATCCGCTTGACGATCTTCGTTTTCTTCTTGGGTTCAGACATGTCGGCACGCACCTTTGGGATCACCCGGCCGGGGTTTCGGGGGAGGCATCGGGGGCCTCGGCCCCGCTCCCCTCCTTCAGGATGCCCTTCTGCACGAACTCCTCGGCCACGAAGCCGAGGCCCAAGTCCTCCAGGGTTTCCTTGGTGGGGATGCCGTCCTCGTTCCAGCCCCGGTAGGCGTAGTAGGTGTCGAGGAGTTCCTTTTCGAGCTCGGGAAACCGGTGCTTCCAGTGGTTTTCCGGCGGCTTTTCGTCCTTGCGGCGCATGCCCCGGCGGATGTTGTTGGCCCGCACCAGGTTGCGGTACCGCCACGCGGCCTTCTTGAGGCTCGCCTCGTCCATCTCGAACCCGGCGCCGGCCGAGAGGAACTTGGGGTAGTTGTGGATGTGGTACGGGGGCTTCAGCGGGAACGACGACAGCCCGGCGCACATGCCGAGGGCGTCGTCGATGTAGTGCATCGTCTCCTGCCAGTCCACGATGTGGCAGCACATCTCCGGGGTCGGGTAGTACGGGATCGAGTTCTCGCCCCGGGGTTCCCAGTTCACGAAGTACTCCTTGAACCGGTCGTCGGGCACCTGGAACCAGTCCTTGACGAACTCCTCGCGCTGTTCCCGGGTGGGGAACGGCGCCTGGGGGAACTGCCCCTCGATCTGGGTGATGTTGATCTTCTCCCCCGTGCTGTACATCAGGAAATAGATGGGGTTGAGCATCGAGAGCTTCAGGGGAAGCTGCTCGTGCTTCTTGATCGTGTTGTGGGCGTAGGCCTCGGCGCCCTTGCCGATCTTCTGGGCCGCCCAGTAGGTGCCGTCGGCCAGCACGTCCCCGATGCCCTCACGCCGGACGATCCGGTCGAGAAGCCAGTAGAACCGCTCCTCGTTGTCCTGGGGGAACCCCGGCATGTCCTCGTCGGTGAGGATGCCGTTTTCGTAGAGCTCCACGGCAAACGCCATCACCTGGGGCGCCGAGAACCCGTCCACCCCGTACTCGGTGGCCCGCTGGGCGATCCGGAGCCCGAACTCCAGGTCGGAGAACGCGGCCATGGTGTAGGTGAGCTTGGAGAAGCACTTCATCATGTAGGTGGGAAGCCCCGGCAGGCTCAGGGTGGCCCCGCACTTCATCGGGCAGTTGTAGCAGCTGATCAGCCGGGTCCGGGCCTTCTCCAGGGTCTCGGTCCAGGCCTTCTCCACCTCCTCGGTCCAGAAGCCCTTGCGCCGGACCCGGGAGTTCCCCCACATGAAGTTCTCCGTGTGCCACTTCTCGTCGTGGATCGCCATTTCCTGGGGCGATCCCAGCCCGGCGAGGATCGGCATTACCCCCTTGATCGGGTTCGCCGCCCGCCACTGGATGTAGTCCATGACCTCGTCGCAGAGCTTCAGGAACTCGTCGGGCCGGGCCACGGGCACGTCGCCGGTGCCCCGCACGACGATGGCCTTGACGTTCTTGTCCCCCATCACGGCGCCGATCCCGAGCCGGCTCGCGCTGGAGCGGCCCTGCTCGATCGAGGCGAAAAACACGCGGTTTTCGCCGGCCAGCCCGATGGCCGCCACCTGGGCCCGGGGCTGGCCGAGTTCCTTCTTGATGATCTCGGCCGTCTCGATGGCGCCCTTGCCGGCCAGGTGCCGGGCGTCCCGGATCTCCACCTTGCCGTCGTGGATCCAGATGTACACGAGATCCGGGGATTTCCCCCGAAGGATCACCTTGTCGTACCCGGCGTATTTGAGCTCCGGGGCCCAGAACCCGCCCATCATCGAAAAGGCCATGAGCCGGGTCTGGGGCGAGATCGTCGAGACGATCGTGCGGTTGCACCCGATCGCCGGGGTGCCGCACAGCAGTCCGGCGCTGAAGATCAGGAGGTTGTCCTCCGAGAAGGGATCGACCTCCGGCGGGACCCGGTCCCAAATGATCTTGGCGTTGGTGCCGAGCCCGCCGAGATACAGCCGGGTTTCCTCGGGGTCGGTCACCACCTTTTGGATGTTGCCGCTGGAGAGATCGATCTCCAGGTTGACGCCGGTTTCCGCATACCGCATGGTTTCCTCGCGTGCGTGCCGCAAAAAGGGGTGGGAAGGACACCGGGGGCTCCGTGCTGTGGGGCCCCGCGGCCCCGCATCCCGATGCCCGACGGGCCCCGGCCGGATCCGGCTCGGCCCACCGGGCACGGGAAGCGCAAAGCCAGGGGATGCAAAGGGCGGGCCGAGGGGGCGCCCGCACCGCAACTGCGCGGGATGTCGGCCGGTTGCCCGGGGCCCGATCTCCGGGGACGGCCGGGGCCGGCCGGCCTCCGAGTGGTAGAAACTGACCGGTCCGCGGGTAAACCTGAACGGGCGGGCCCCGCGTTGGGGCGGCGTTTCGGGCCGTGTGGTACGCTGGAGCTCGGGAGCCGGACGTCCGGAAAGGAGAGTTGAATGGCGGCGGTGCTGCGGGCCGGGGTTTTGTTCTTCCTGGCCGGGGTGTGTGAGATCGGGGGCGGGTACCTGGTGTGGCTCTGGCTCCGGGAGGGCCGGAGCGGATGGCTGGGGTTCTGGGGCGGGATCGTGCTGGTGCTCTACGGGATCATCCCGACGCTCCAGGCCTTTCCCCATTTCGGCCGGGTCTACGCGGCCTACGGCGGGGTGTTCGTGGTCCTCTCGGTCCTGTGGGGCTGGGGCATCGACGGGGTGGCGCCCGACCGCTGGGACGCCGTCGGGAGCCTCGTGTGCCTGGCCGGGGTGGGGCTCATCCTCTACGGGCCGCGGTGAGGTTCGCAAGGGCGGCCGCCGGACCCGGGCCGGGCCGGCGGCCGCGCTCCTCGGTTCAGTTCTCGGCACACCCCCCGCACAGGGTCTTGCCATCCTTCTCCGCCACGGCGTTCGTGAACACCGCCTCGCCGCAGGCGTCGCAGCGCACCAGGTCGAAGCAGGCCTTCCCGCCTTCCCACGGGTAGTCGAAGGGCTCCGAGACGTTCAGGAACTGCTCCTCCGGCAGCGAGAGAACCCGGTCCAGGAGCGGCGCCAGGATCTCCGCGGGCACGTCCTGGGGCGGCACCCCCTGGCGGCGCTGCTGCACGAAGGGGGACTGGAGCGCCTGCTCGAAAAACTCGGGCTTCAGGCTCACCCGTACGGCCTTGCCCCGTTGGGTGTCCACCAGGGTGAAGGCCATCTTGTTCCAGTACTTCTTCTCGATGTTCGATTTGCCGTAGGTGCACCCGGTGGCGGCCATGATGCCGTCCAGAAAGCACCCGGCCGCGTGGCCCTTACCGGTCTCGGAGATCACGTAGAGCTCCTTGTCCTGGGCCCGTTCGGCCCCCAGCGCCTTCATGGCCGCCAGCCCCGCCCGCAGGCCCATGGGCATGGCCGGGCACCGGTGGCCGTGGAACTTCACCGCCATGTCGAAGAGTTCCTCGAACTGCATGCTGCACCTCCTTGGGTAGGGTTTGCGGTCTGCGGTCTGCGGTCTGCGGTCTACGGTCTACGGTCCACGGTCTTGCCGTCTTGCCGTCTTGTGGCGAGCCGGCTGCCTCGCGGGGTACGAAAGCCGTCTTCCGAGCTCCGAGCCTTGGCACGGGGCCTGGGGCCGGTCGCTCCCTTCGTGGCAGCTCTGCCGCGGGGGCTGGGCCCCGGGGGTGCCCCCTCGGCCGGGTACGAGTTTGCTCGCCGGCGTGGGCTCAGCCCCGGGGCGCCGGCCAGGGGCTGTGGTTCAGGCTTTCCAGGATCCCCTCGGTCTCGTCGGTGACCCGGGCCATGATGTCCGCGACCCATCGGCCGAAGACCGGCGCCAGGAGCCCGGTGTTCATCTGGGCCACGGTGACCGAGCCGTCGTCCTCCTCGTACACGGCGATCCGGCACGGCATGATGCCGGCGAGCCGGCGGTACGCCCCGCGGCCCAGCACCCGGGCCGCGTAGGCCGGTTTGCACAGGCTGATCACCCGGACCCGGGGTTCCAGAACCTCCCCGGCGTTTCGGATGCTCCCCGTGAGGTCGTAGACCTTCGGCACCGACCACCCCGCGTTCCGGGCGGCCTCGCACAGCCGCTCGACGGTCTCGTCCACGTCGAGGGGGCTCGTGCGCCGCACCAGCATCCACCGCCGCATGCCCCAGAGGGCGGCGGCCGCCGTCCCCGCAATCCCCACGATCACGCCGGCCACGAACACCATGGGTCACCTCCTTTCGCCCTCTACAGGAGCCCGTTGAACAGGTATCCGACGAGCAAAATCCCTGCGCCCACCACCGAGATGAACGTCGCGATGAGCCGGGGCTTCAGGACCTTGCGCAGGATCACCATCTCGGGCAGCGACAGGGCGATCACGCTCATCATGAACGCGAGCACCGTGCCGAGTGCGGCCCCTTTGCCCAGAAGGGCCTGGACCACCGGGATGATGCCGGCCGCGTTGGAGTACATGGGCACGCCGATCACCACGGCCAACGGCACCGACCACCAGGCGCCCTTGCCCATGATCGAGGCCATGAAGTTCTCGGGCACGTAGCCGTGGATGCCGGCCCCCACCGCGATGCCCAGGGCCACGTAGATCCACACCCGGCCCACGATGTCGCGCACGGCGTCGAGCCCGGCCCTTACCCGCTCCGGCCAGGTCAGGGCCGCGCCGTCTGGTGCGGCCACCGGGCCGTCCATGTTCCGGACCCAGTCCTCCACGTGGCGCTCCATGCGCATCCGGCCGATCACCCAGCCCGCCACCACGGCCACACTGAGCCCGGTGGCCAGGTAGAGCGCCGCGATCTTCCATCCGAACAGCCCGAACAGGAGCACCAGGGCGATCTCGTTCACCATGGGCGCCGAGATCAGAAACGACAGGGTCACCCCCAGGGGCACCCCGGCCGTGACGAACCCGATGAAAAGGGGAACGGCCGAGCAGGAACAGAACGGGGTGACGATCCCGAGCAGCGCCGCGAGCACGTTGCCCACGGATTCTCGCTTTCCGGCCAGGATGGCCCGGGTGCGCTCCGGGGTGAAGAACGTGCGCACGATGCCCACGCCGAACACCACCAGGGTCAGGAGCAGCAGGACCTTGGGCACCTCGAAGGCGAAGAAGGTCACCGCCGCGCCCAGGTGCGTGGTCGGGTCCACGCCGAGCAGATCGCGGGTGAGCCAGTCGGTCAGGGGCGCGAGGTTGTGGTACAGGCCGAACCACCCGGCCAGCCCGGCGGCCAGGGCGGCCCAGAGGGGAAATCCGGTGAGCATCGATGCGGGCTTCGGCTGGACGGGAATCGAACAGGTGGAACCGTTGGGGGCCATGGGGCGCTCCTCGTGTCCGTAAATCGTTGAATAACGTTTCGGTTATATTTGATGCGGCACGCGTCGAAAGGTTTCAGGGTGGGGGAAAAATCTCCGGAAGGACCCGGACGGGCCCGTCACGCGGACAGGAACTCCGGCGGCACCTCGTACCCCGCTTCCTCCAGGAGTTCCAACAGCTTGACCCGTCTGTCCCGGAACGCGGGTGTGAAGAGCGGCCGGCAGGCCAGCACCGAAACCTCGTCCGCGAGGAGCTTGGCGGCGAACGCCAGGCACGAGGGTTCCCCGCACTCCCGGCAGTTGGTGCCCGGAAGCCCCTTGTAGATCTGCAGCGCCGTGAGCTGGAGGCCCCGGTCGTAGCTCGGGGTGATCTCGTCCCGGCGCTCCCAGACCTCGTTCAGGCGGGCCACCAGGGCGTCGAGTTCGGCGCGGGCGTGTTCCACGTCCCTGAGCTTCGTGGCCGTGATCTCCTCGTTCTTCACGGTGAAGCACATGCCTTCCCGCTTGAAGGTGAGGGTCCGGGCGCCGGGGTTGAAGACGGCCCGCTTTTCCTCGGCGTTCAGGTAGGGAAGGACCTCCCCGGCCTCGCCCTTGAGCCGGGCGATCACCCGGATCTTGGCCGTGTCGGCGATGCAGGGGAGAACCGTGGTGATCTCGTACCCCTCGATCTTCGGCATCGAAGCCCCCTTGGGCCCCGGCGGGGCCCTA
>CAZUYO010000052.1:0-6463 GCA_964624725.1 uncultured Thermodesulfobacteriota bacterium | reverse complement strand
CTCGTACCCCTCGATCTTCGGCATCGAAGCCCCCTTGGGCCCCGGCGGGGCCCTAGAACGCGGGACGGGAACGGCCGGGGCCGGACACCGTGTGGGAGCGGCGTCCACGCCGCACTCGCGCCCGGCCGGAACCGGTCCCCCACCCGCCCCCGTCAACACTTCTGAAGGTATTCGTACCTGGAGCGCCGTTCGGTCAGCGGCTGCGAGCCAGCCGCGCCAGCGTCTCCGCGACCCGGTCGATCTCCTCCCCCGTGTTGCCCCGGCCCAGGCTGAACCGGATCGAGGAGCGGGCCTCGGCCGGGGGAACCCCCATGGCCAAGAGCACGTGGGAGGGCCGGGTGTCGCCGGTGGTGCAGGCCGAGCCCGTGCCCACGGCGATGCCCTCCCGGTCGAGGGCCAGCACCAGGTCTTCGGCCTCCCAGCCGGGCACCGACACGTTCAAGGTGTTGGGCAGGCACCGCCCGGGGTCGCCGTGGCGGCGCACGCCGGGCACGGCGTCCCGAAGCCCGGCCCAGAGCCGGTCGCGCAGGGCCGCGATCCGTGGGCCGTCCTCGGAAAGCCGCTCCCGGGCGAGGTCGGCGGCCACGCCCAGGGCATGGGCCAGGGCTACGGGTTCCGTGCCGGCCCGCAGGCCCCGCTCCTGGGTTCCCCCCACCAGCAGCGGCTGGAGGGGAAGGCCGGGCCGCACCCACAGGGCCCCGATGCCCCGGGGCCCGTGGAACTTGTGGCCGGAGAGGCTCAGGAGGTCCACCCCCAGGGCCTCCACGTCCACCGGGATCTTTCCGCAGGCCTGCACCGCGTCGGTGTGGACGGGAACGCCCCGGGCCCGGCAGACCCGGGCGATCTCGGCCACGGGCTGGAGGGTTCCGACCTCGTTGTTGGCGAGCATCACCGACACCAGGGCGGTGTCGGGCCGCAGGGCGGCTTCCACGGCCCGGGGATCCACGCGGCCCGCCCGGTCCACGGGGAGGTAGGTCACGGCCACCCCCTCGGCCTCGAGCCGGGCCGCCGACCGGAGCACGGCCTTGTGTTCCACCATGGTGGTCACCAGGTGGCGGCCGGCGGCGGGCAGCCGGAGGCGGCCGAACAGGGCCAGGGCATCGGCCTCCGTGCCCCCCGACGTGAACACCACCTGCCCCGGGTCCGGGGCGCCGATGAGCCGGGCCACCCGCTCGCGGGCCCGGTCCAGAACGGTCCTGGCCGCCCGGCCCACCCCGTACAGGGTGGAGGGGTTCCCCCAGGCCTCCTGGGAGGCCCAGGCCAGGGCCTCGACCACCTGGGGATCCGGGCGGGTCGTGGCGTTGTGGTCGAGGTAGATCACCGCCGGGACTCCGGCTCAGGGCCCGGGAGGCACGGGATGCGCGCCGCGCATCTCGAAGTACGGGCGTCAGGCCGTGGCCCGGGCGTGGCGGACCTTCTCGGCCAGGGCCTTGCAGATCCGAAGCGCCTCTTCCCGGTCGCCGTCGGCCACGCACCGTTCGAGGGCGATCACATCCCGCGGGTCGAGCCGCACGGTGAGTTCGCGTTCCATCTCGGTTCCTCCGTCGGGCCGGGGTTGGTTGCCCGGCCCGCGCGTCAGGACAACATCTTGGCGATCTCGTCGGGCTTGAGCACCTTGCCCGCCGTTTTGACCTCGCCGTCGATGGCCAGGGCCGGGGTGACCATCACCCCCCGCTTCATGATCTCGGCCAGGTCCTCGACCTTGACGACCTCGGCGTCCTTGCCGGCCTTGGCCACGGCTTCCTTGGCGGCCTCGTAGAGCTTGTTGCACTTGGCGCATCCGGTTCCCAGGATCTCGATCTTCATGGGTCACCTCCGTCGTTCGGTGGTTGGAACCCCCTCCCGGTCCCACGGGACCCGGCAAGGGGGAAGGGCATGTCAGACGGCCGGGCCGCCACCGGCCCGACACCCTGTCTTCGCTCGAAAAAGTTTGTAACTTATTGACATACTGGCAATATTCGCCTTCCAGCCTTCCAGCCTTCCAGCCTTCCAGCCTTCCAGCCTTCCAGCCTTCCTCACACCGAGTTCACCAGGATCACCACCCCCACCCCGGCGATCAGCACCCCGGCGACCCGCTTGAGCACCCAGTTCGCGCGGCCCAGCCCCCGGGACTGGATCAACTGCTTCGCCACGCCCATGCTGGTGCCCGCCGCCACGATGAGGATGCAGTGGCCCACCGCGTAGGTCCACAGGAGGGCGAGCCCGTAGGGGAGGTTTCCCTGGGACGCGATGTAGGTGAGCACCACCACCAGGATCGGCGCGGCGCAGGGGGCCGACACGAGCCCGAACAGGAGGCCCAGGGTGAAGGCCCCGATCGCCCCGGCGTGCTTGGGCCGGTAGCGCGCGAGCCCCTCGGGCACCGAAAAGGTCCAGAGATCCCACAGGTGCGCCGCCATGGCGAAGCACACCGCCGCGATCACCCACGGCCAAAACCGCCCCACGTCGCCGAAAAGCCGCCCCAGGCTCACCGCGATCACCCCCATGGCGGTGAAGCTCACGGCCAGCCCGAACACGAACACCAGCGAAAACCCGAAACTGCGCTTCCATCCCGAGATGCCCTCGTACCCGCCGACGAAGCCGATCACCAGGGGGATCATGGCGAGCACGCAGGGGTTCGAGGCCGTCAGGGCCCCGCCCACGAACACGGCCACGAACGCGAGCCAGGGGTTCGTCTGGATGTAGGTCTGGGCGTTTCCCAAAAGCGCTTCGAGCCCGGTCATCCGGCCCCTCCGGCGGCGATCGTGAGGTGGGGGAAGAGGTGGCCGAACACCATGCCGGCTACGGTCGAGAGGAGGACCACGTACACCACGAAGGCCAGGGTCTTTTTCGTGCCCAGCACGCTTCGGATGACCAGCATGTTCGGAAGGGAGAGGGCCGGGCCCGCGAGCAGCAGGGCCAGGGCCGGGCCGCTCCCCATGCCGCTGCCCAGGAGGCCCTGGAGGATCGGCACCTCGGTGAGGGTGGCGAAGTACATGAGGGCCCCGGCCACCGAGGCGAACAGGTTCGCCCCGAGGGAGTTCCCGCCCACGAGCCGGGCGACCCAGGAACTGGGGATCAGGCCGGCGTCATGGCCGGGCATACCCAGGAGAAACCCGGCCACCAGCACCCCGGCGAAAAGAAGCGGCAGGATCTGCTTCGCGAACCCCCAGGTGGACTCGACCCACTCGGTCACCTCGTCCCGGGTGAACCAGGCCCAGACCATCCCCAGGGTCGCCAGGAGCCCCGCACCGGCCAGTTCCCATTTCACCCCGTACACGGCCTCGGCCCAGCCCACGGATTCCCGGGGCTTCCCCCAGGCCGCGAACACGAGAACCGCCACCATCGACGCGAGGTACAGGGCGTTCTTCCACAGGGGACGGGCCGGCTCCTCCTCGGGAAGCGCCAGGAACTGGGCCTGGCGCTCGGCCTCCTCCTTGCGGAACGTGAACGCCATGAGGAGCCCCACGACGTAGGCGAACACCACGGCCCCCACGGCCCGGGCGATGCCGAGCTGCGGGCCCAACACCTTGGCCGTGAGCACGATGGCGAGCACGTTGATGGCCGGGCCCGAGTAGAGGAACGCCGTGGCCGGGCCGATGCCGGCCCCCCGGGTGTAGATGCCGGCGAAGAGCGGGAGCACGGTGCACGAGCACACGGCGAGCACCGTGCCCGACACCGAGGCCACGGTGTAGGCCAGGGCCCGTTTGGCCTTACCCCCCAGGTACTTGAGCACGGCGGCCTGGCTGATGAACACGGCGATGGCCCCCGCGATGAAAAACGCGGGGACGAGGCAGGTGAGCACGTGCTTGCGGGCGTAGTCCTGGAGCATGAGGAAGCTCTCCAGGATGGCCGTGCTCACCCGGGGGTGGTCCACGGGCACGAAATAGGCGGCGCAGAACACGCCGACGATGAGCAGGAACTTCGTGCGCTCTTTCATGTCGGGCCTCCCTCGTCACGCCCGCCCGCCCCGCGGGCGGCCAGCACCTCCCGGAGTTTCGCCTCCAGGGCGGGCGCCTCCACCAATCCCACGTGCCGGAACACCTCCCGGCCCTGGGCGTCGAAGATGACCACCGTGGGGATCAGGAGCACCTTGTAGCGGGCCGCCATGTCCTCCTCGCGGCCGATGTGCACGAACCGGAACCGGGCCTGGCCCTCGTACCGGGGCGCGAGCGCGTCGAACACCTTGCCCTGCTCGATGCACTGCATGCAGCGGTCGAGGCCGAACCGCACCACCAGGGGCACGCCGGCCTCCCGGGCCGCCCGCTCCAGGGGGCCCTCGGCCGCCCGGGCGGAGGAGCACAGGGCCACCAGCAGCACGATCAAGGCGATGTTCACGAGCCGGACCGAACGCATCCCGTGTTCTCCCGTTTTCAGGTGCCCCGCATCACCGAACTCACCATCCACACCGCGATGAGCACGAGGAGCACCCCGAACGCCCGTTTGAGCACGCGCTTGTCCACGGCGAGCGACACCCGCGAGCCCACCTGGGCGCCCAGGAAGCCGCCAAGGGCCAGGGGGAGGGCGAGGCGGAGGTCGAAATGGCCCGCCGCGGCGTGGCCCATCAGTCCGGTCACGGCCGTCAGGCCCACCATGAGCGAGCTCGTGCCCACCGCCACCTTCATGGGGATCCGGCAGGCGAGCACCATGAGCGGCACCTTGAGGAGCCCCCCGCCCACGCCCAGCAGGCCGGCCAGGCCCCCGGCCAGCACCATGAGGGGGATCGTGACCACCCAGTTCACGGAGTAGGTCTCCCCGCCCAGGGTGCGCGTCCAGTAGGCGAAGCCCCGTTTCGGCGGATCCGTGTGCTCGGCCACGGGCCGGATCATGAAGTAGGCGCCGACCACGAGCACCGCCGCAAAGATCACCTTCCCCACGTGGCCCGGCACGTACCGGGACAGGTAGCCGCCCAGCACGGCCCCGAGGTTGGTGGCGGGCTCGATGAGGAGAACGAGCTTCCAGTCCAGGAACCCCGCCCGGTGGAACACCAGCATGGCCGAAAGCGAAACGGCCACGATCACGGCCTGGCTCGCTGCGGCGGCGTGATGAAACGGGATGCCCCAGGCGAGGAGGAGCGGCACGTAGAAGGCCCCGCCCCCCTGGCCGAGGGCCGAGAACACGGCGGCCACCCCGAAAAAGGCCAGGCCGAGCACGATCATTTCGGCTTCACCCCCATGCGGTGGAGCACCGCCTCGACCATGGGCAGGGGCAGGTACCCCTGGTGGCGGTACACCTCCTCGCCGTCGGGGCCCAGGAACACCTGGGTCGGGATGAGGGTGACCCCGTACTCCCGGGCCATGGCCGGATCCTTACGGACGTCGTAGAACATCACCTCCACCTGGTCGCCGTAGCGCTCCCGCACCGCCTGCATCACGGGCTTCATGGCCTCGCAGGGTTTGCAGCCCTCGCTTCCGAGTTCCAGGAACGCCACCTTCTTCCCCTGGGCCGGCCCGGCGCGCTCGGCCGGGAGTTCGACGGGTTCACTGAGGCCCGTCTTCCCCACCTGTCGGACGGCGAGTTCGGGTAGGGCCCACACGGCGGCTCCGGCCGCGGCGAGGCCGACCAGCACGAGGACCAGCCGTTTCATCGAGACCCCCTCCGGTTCCGGTATTCGTTCCATTCCCGCAGGAGGTGGCGCGCCTCCACGTAGCCGTAAAACCGGGCGAGCGCCTCGCCCCGCTCGTCCCGGAGGATCACCACGGGCACGGCGAACGCCTTGTAGGTTTTTCCCGCCTCCGGGGTTTGGGCGAGGTCCACGACCACCAGGTCCACCTGCCCCCCGGTGTCCGCCAGGAAATTTCGCACCTCCTGTTCGGCCGCCACGCAAAGGCTCAGTTGGCAGTCGCAGGCGTCGCTCTTGGTGACGAACACGACCGACGGCCGGGAGGCGGCCGGGGCGACGGCGGCCAGGAGGATCGCGGCGAACAGGGCAAGCAGTGCGGGCTTCTGCATGGCAGGGCTCCGGTGGGGATCGAGATATGCCGAAATCGTAATGAAAGAAATTGCCCGGGTCAAGAGGGGAATTAATGGGAGGGAAAAATCGGCGGGGACGGTTGCACACCGTTTCGGTCGGTGTTAGCATCGGGCCGTCCATATCGATGGAGGGCGATATCATGGACGACGTGCTGATCCCGGCCAAGGCCCTGGCCGACGAGTCGCGGCTGAAGATCCTGTGGATGCTGGAGGGCCGGGCCCTCTGCGCTTGCGAGATCCAGGCCGTGCTGGGGCTGGCCCAGTCCACCGTGAGCCGGCACATGCAGGTGCTCGAGGAGGCGGGGTTCGTTCTCTCGGAGCGAAACGGGCCCTGGAAGGACTACCGGCTCCACCCGGGGCCATCGCCCTTCGTGCAGGGGCTCCTGGCCCAGGTCCGGCTGGCCGGGGCGGCCCACCCCGCGGCCCGGGAGGTCCGCGAGCGGGCCGCCGGGGTGAACCGGCAGAGCGTGTGCGCGGCGTGACGACGGCTGGAAGGCTGGAAAGCTAGGAGGCT
>CAZUYO010000051.1:0-13262 GCA_964624725.1 uncultured Thermodesulfobacteriota bacterium | reverse complement strand
TGTACTTCCGCGCTTCCTCCTCCGCGGCGGCCAAGACCTCCTCAACGAACTCCCCCGATCCCAGAACCCGCTCGTCCGCCACCTCCCGCTCCTCCGGCTTCCGCCGGAGCACCTCCTTCTTTCCTCCGGCACTTCGCACTAGGCCACCCCCGCGAAACTCCTCCCGCACCCCCTCCGGAATCCCCGCCGCCACGAACTCCCGGTACGCCTTCCGGGCCTCCCCAACCTTGCGTCCGAACCGCGACAGAATCGCCTCTGTGTCTTGCGCCCCGAACTCGCGATTTCCCATCAGCACCGAGTGCCCCGAGTAGGGATATCGATCCAACTCCCGGAGGTCCCTTGCCAACCCCGCCCGGAGGGGATTGAGGTGGACATACCTCACAAGGGTCAGAAGATACGGCTCTTCCTCCACCACGATGCTCCGGTAGCGGTTCTGGAACAAATGCCCCTTGCGCCCGTGCCTGCGGTTGAACCAGGTGGCATACCCCGTCATCAACCGGCGCATCATGTCCTTCAGATAGGCCCGCCGGGGCCGAAGGACGAGGTGGAAATGGTTGGACAGCAGAGCCCACCCGAGAAGTTGCGCCTCCCCCTCCTGCACCACTTCGGCGAGCTTCGCGAGAAACGTTTCCCTGTCCTTCTTGTCACGGAAGATCGCCGCGCCCTCGATGCCCCGCGCCATCACGTGCTGCACCACCCCCAACACGTCCAACCGCGCCATCCTCGGCATCGCCGCTCCTCTCTCCTCTCCCTCAGCGCCCCAAGCTCGCAAGCAAACCTAGCAAAACCAAATAACCTGTCAACGTCCCCTCGCTCCTCTACCGAGCTACCGACTCCGACGCTCGAGGTTCAACTCCCGGGCCACGCGAATGTTCACCCATCTCAAAGCCTCCGGATCGTGCCCCCCCGGCGTGCGTCGTGTCCAGGCGTCGGCAACTCGGGTCAGCGCGGCACAGGCGGCACAAGGGTGTCGCATCCGCTTCCAGACATCGGCCAGGATCAGATGCAAGCAGTCTTCCGGTCGAGCCACCCGACCCTCTTTGTCGTTCCCCTGGCCAAACCCGTTGACCAACGCGGTCAGCGAGCGCTCACGCACGTTGCCCACGTTCTCGAGGCCCGGGGCGTAGAGACAGGTCCGCACGCCTCCCCAGGGGTCTACGTGCAGGAACGACGGCCGGCGGAACCCCAACCACCCACAGGGCGCACCAGCCGCCAGTTGCTCGAAGTCCTCAACGGACATCCTGCGGCCATCCTCCGCCGCCGCGGCCGCCCCTAGGTCCACGGTGCTCATGGGAACGGGAATCATGTGTCGGGGAGCGGTCGGCAGCCGCTCCAGCAGGTTTCGAAATCGCTGGGAAGCTGGTTCCTCGGGGCCTGCCGTGCAGACCAACTGATAGGGGAAACCCACCTCCTCACAGGCGGTGACCGTCCGGACCAGTCGCTCAAGGAGCGCCGGCGAAGCGTCCACGCGGGCGTCAAGGCTGAAAGCGAGCATCTCGAGCCCGCAGTCGCGGAGTGTCTCCACCAAGACCTCCGGCGAGGTGAAACGTCGCCCGCAGATCTCTATCTCCTCGTCCACTCCCCACCAGCTATTGGTGTTGAGGCGCGTCGGCACCCCGAGAGAACGGGCGTAAGCAATGAGTTCGAACAGTTCGGGGACTGCCCCCAGTGCTTCCCCCCCGGTGAGGTTCAACCCCACCTGAACCAACCCCAGAAACCACGCCTCGTGGACGACGCGACGGGCCAGCACAGCGGGCATGGTCGCGCGCCCACGATGCCGTCGCAAACCGCTTTGCAGGCAGTGAGGGCACCGAAGGTTGCAGTCGTACGTGAGTTCCAGATTGACTGCGTCCACAAAGCTGAGGCCGAGCAGTTCGCCCTCGCCGCCGGCAGAACGACTCGTCGGGATCCCCCCGCGACGCTCGCCGACGATAAGCCCCGCTTCTTCCAACTCGTGCGTGGGAACCAACTCCGGCACGTCGCTGGCGGCGATGCTCCGGTGCCGAACAAGATGGCGCAAGGGCCCACGCAAGGCCTCTGCCGGTAAGCCCAGCCGACCCAGCCTGTCTCTGAGCAACTTCTTCCTGCAGAGTAGAGCCAGGGCGGGGGTGGCTTTCCATCGTTCGACCACAGGACTCCTCGCTTCCACCGTTGGCGCTACGCTAGGCGTAGGCGGGGATGCGGTATAGGCGTTCAGTTGGGGGATTGCCCGGGCTCTCGGCAAAATTTGTCAGATCGCGGGCCCGCACCGGCCCCGGCCCAGCGGGTCCTGCAGCACCCGTCCGATCCCTGGGTTCCGTCGGCTTTGCGTGTATGCGGGCACGCGTGGCCGTCTGACATGGTACTCGGACGTCGGGCCGTGCGGGTCCCCGGCCAAGGGCCATCGCGGCTTGGAAGCCGCTCCCACGGTCTTGGGCCACGCGGCGCGGCTCGGAACGCGGAAGGGTTGAGCCTCCCGGCGCCCCAGACTCTCCTAGCGGGCACCGCCCTCCCCCGGGGCCAGGGGGATGCGTCGGTCGAGTTCGCGGGAGCGGTCTTGGCCGGCGTCGACCTGTTCGGGGCGCAGTTCGCGGCGGACGGCTTCGCGGCGGGCCTCGGCCTCGGTGGCGCCCCGGGCGGCGGCCAGGTTGAGCCAGACGTAGGCCTCCACGAGGTCCTTTTTGAGCCCCCGGCCCGCCTCGGCCATGAGGCCGAGCCGGAACATGGCCTCGGCTTCGCCGTTTTCGGCGGCCCGCCGGTACCACCGGGCCGCCTCCTCGAAGTCCTGGATGACGCCCCGGCCGTTCTCGTAGAGGGCGCCCAGGAGGAGCTGGGACCGGGGGTTTTCGGCCTCGGCCGCGGCCTTGAACCACCGCAGGGCCTCGGCCATGGTGCGGGGGTCGCCGGTTTCGCGGTAGGACTGCAGGAGATCGAGGCCCAGGCGGTGCTGGGCCTCGGGGTCGCCCCGCTCGGCCGCGGCCCGGAGGGCCTCGCCGGAGAGTTGGAGCGCCGAGGCGGGGAGGGTCACGGTTTCGGGCAGGCCCTTCACCGGGGCGGTGGTGGCCGACTCCACCCGGCCCCCCTCGGGCCACAGGGCGATCGCGAGCCCCACGACCACCAGGCCGGCCGCCACGCCCCCGGCCCACCGGCCGGCCAGGGTCCAGTCGGTGCCCAGGAACCGCTTGCGGCACTCCCGGCAGCGAAACCAGACCGGGAACGGCCGGCGCCAGGTCCGCTCGGCCTTGTGGCGCCGGGATTTCCGGATGTCGGCGCTGCCGCAGTGCGGGCAGGTTGTCATGGGTCCTCCCCCAGGCGAATCCTCCGGCCGTTCGGTCGTCGGCCAACGGTCGCGGCGACGCCCCCACGGGCTCTCGGAACCGGGCGCCGGATCGTTTTTCGCATTTCAGCGGGATTCTCGAACCGTGTCAACGACGGGAGTCCCGTTCCCCGGCGGGGGCGTCCGGGGCGTGGGCGGTCGCCCCCCTCTCCCCGGCCCTCTCCCCCCGGGTGGGGGGAGAGGGAGCCAGAGGGGCTGGTCCGCACAAACGACGCCCAAAACCCGAGGCCCCGATGCCTCCCAGCCTCCCAGCTTTCTAGCCTCCTAGCCTCCTAGCCTTCGGGCTTCCCCGCCCCCTTCCCCTGCACCAACGCGCGAAACGTGTCGCCCATGCCCGGGCCGGGGAGGAGCAGCGGGGCCAGGGCCTGCATGGCGGCGAGGCGGTCCACCTCGGGGAGCCGCGCCTCCAGGTCCCGGACCTCGTCCTCGAGGCCCCAGGCGAACAGGAACTCCCGCTGGTTCCGGAGGTCCAGGGGTTCGAGCCCGAGGGCCCGGCCGGCCGCCTCGAGGTGGGTGAAGTCCACGTGGGCCGTGAGGTCCTGCTCCCCCGGGTCGGCCAGGAGGTCCTCCACGAGCCGGTGGGCCCGGTAGGCCACGGCCGTGCCCCGGGGCCGGTGGGGCCCGTAGAGCCGGTCGGCCCGGTCGCCGTAGTCGATGGTGAGCACGTAGCCCCGGCCCAGGAGCCCCGCCACCCGGCCGAGCCAGGCCCCGGCCGCCGGCCGGATCTCCACCTCCCAGTCCCCCAGCGGCGGGGCGTACCCGTCCAGGAACCGCCGGGCGGCCTCCGAGGGCTCGGCCCAGACCTCGGCGAACCCCTCGCCGTCCCGGTCCACGAAGGCCTCCCGGAGCCCCGGGCCGGCGCCCCGGAGCCGGTGCACGGGGAGGGCGTCCACGAGTTCGTTGGAGAGGTACACCCCCTCGAACCCCTCGGGCGCCGCGGCGAGGCACCGCTCGGCGTGGGGGGCGAGGAGGTCCCGGCGCCTTCGGTCGAGGGCCGGGCTCGCCTCGTCGGCCGCGTACCGGAGCCGGCGGTAGAGGTCCGGGTTCCGCTCGGCCAGGGCGTCCAGGAGGTCCCGGGCGAGGCGGCCCTCGCCCGGGCCGCCCTCCACCAGCACGAAGGGGTCGGGCCGGCCGAGCGCCCGGTCGGCCGCCTCGGCCCACCGGGCGAGGCACCGGCCGAAGAGCCGGCTCAGGTGGGGCGCCGTGGTGAAGTCGCCCTCGTCGGCCCCGATCCGGACCCGGCCGGCCGCGTAGTAGCCCCCCTCGGGATGGTAGAGGGCGAGTTCCATGAACCGGGCGAAGGGGATCGGCCCCCGGGCCCGGATCTCGTCGCGGATCGCCTGGGCCGCGGGCGTCATCCGGCCGCCTCCCCGCCGGCGAGCCACCGGGCCCGCCAGGCGTCCAGGGCCTCCAGGGCCCGGGCGGCCTTCGCCTCCTTCACCTTCTTCTTGTCGCGGATCCGCACCCCCAGGGGGGGCAGCAGGCCGAAGTTCATGTTCATGGGCTCGAACCGCTTGGCCGGGCTTGCGACCACGTGCTCCACCAGGGCCCCGACGGCGGTCTCGGCCGGCAGGGGGTCGGGGGTGCGGCCGGCCCGGCGCAGGGCCAGGTTGAGCCCCGCCCAGAGGCCCATGGCCGCGCTCTCCAGGTACCCCTCCACCCCGGTGATCTGGCCGGCCAGCTGGATCCAGGGGTGGCGCCGGAGCCGCAGGTACCGGTCCAGGAGCCGGGGCCCGTCCACGTAGGTGTTCCGGTGCAGGCTCCCGAGCCGGTGGAACCGGGCCCGCTCGAGCCCCGGGATGAGCCGGAACACCCGTTCCTGCTCGGGGTACCGGAGCTTCGTCTGGAACCCCACCAGGTTCCAGCGCTCCCCGGCGGCGTCCTCGCGCCGCAGCTGCACCACGGCGTAGGGCCTGCGGCCGGTGCGGGGGTCCTCGAGCCCCACCGGCTTCATGGGGCCGAACAGCAGGGTCTTGGGCCCCTTGGCCGCCAGGGTCTCGATGGGCTGGCAGGCCTGGAACACCCGCTCCTCCTCGAAGTCCCGGGTGGGCACGGTCTCGGCCGACACCAGGGCCTCGTAGAACCGCTCGAACTCCTCCCGGGTCATGGGGCAGTTGAGGTAGTCGTCGCCCCCCTTGCCGTACCGGGAGGCCGCAAACGCCACCGACCGGTCGATGGAGTCGCCCTCCACGATGGGGGCCATGGCGTCGTAGAAGTAGAGGGACTCCGCACCGGTGATCTCGGCCAGGTCCTCGGCCAGGGCGTCGGAGGTGAGCGGCCCGGTGGCCACGATGACCTCCCGGTCCCGGGGCACCCGGGTCACCTCCTCGCGCACGATCTCGATCCCGGGGTGGGCCTCGAGCCGCTCGGTCACGGCCCGGGCGAACCGCTCCCGGTCCACGGCCAGGGCCTGGCCGGCCGGCACCCGGTGGGCCAGGGCGGCCTCGAGGATCACCGAGCCCAGGCGCCGGAGCTCCTCCTGCAGGAGCCCCGAGGCCTGGCCGAGGCCCATGGCCTTCAGTGAGTTGGAGCACACGAGCTCGGCCAGGTGGGCCGTGCGGTGGGCCGGGGTGAGCCGGGCGGGGCGCATCTCGAACAGCCGCACCCGCACGCCCCGCCCGGCGAGCTGCCAGGCCGCCTCGGCCCCGGCCAGCCCGCCGCCGATCACCTCGACGGGGCGGTCGTCTCGGCACGGTTCCATGGGTTCTCGTTCCTTCCTCAGGTGGTGGGGGACTCGCGCCGCGCCAGGGCCCCGGCGGCCCCGGGATCGACGCTTCGCAGGTGGAGATCGCGCTGGGGGAACGGGATCTCGACCCCGGCCTTCCGGAACTCCCGGTCGATGGCCAGGTGCAGGTCGCTTAGCACCGCGAGCCGGTCGTCCACGTCCCGGATCCAGGCCCGCAGCTCGAAATCGAGCGAACTCTCCCCGAAGGCCAGGAACAGGACCTGGGGCTCGGGCCACTCGGCCACCCGCTCGTTCTCCTCGGCCACCCGTTGGAGGATCTCCATGACCTTGGGCACGTCGGACCCGTAGGCCACCCCCACGGGCACCACCAGGCGCACCATCCGGTCCGTGAGGGTCCAGTTGGTGACCTGCCCCGACACGAGGTCGCTGTTGGGCACGATGACCTCGGCGCGGTTGAGCGTCTCCACCACGGTGGCCCGAAGGCCCAGCTTGCGCACGGTGGCCCACTGGTCGCCGATCTGGATCACGTCGCCCACCTTGATCGGCCGCTCGAAAAGGAGGATCAGGCCGCTCACGAAGTTGTTCACGATGGTCTGGAGGCCGAACCCGATGCCGATCCCGAAGGCCCCGGCGAGGATCGTGAGGTTTCGCAGTTCGAACCCGAGCGCGCTCACCGCGGCCAGGAACCCGGTGAGGGCGAAGGCGTAGTGGATGAGCCGGTTGATGGAGACCCGGGTGCCGTAGGGCATGTCGCGTCGCGGGTAGACCTGGGCCTCCAGCACCCCCTGCACGACCCACGAGGTGAGCACGGCGCCGTAGAGCACGACCGCCGCCCCCAGGGCCACCCCCACGGTGATGCGGGTCTGCCCCAGGGGCACCCCCAGGTCCAGGAGGGCCCGCACCGCCCGCCACGGGCCCTCGTAGACCCGCCAGACCTCCAGGATCACCCCGGCGGCCACCAGCCACACCCCGGCCGTGAGGGCCAGGCCCAGGTCCCGGGAGAGGGCCTTGCGGTGGGGCTCCGCCAGGGGCAGGCGCCGCCAGGCGGACGCCCCCGGCCCCAGGAAATACTCGACGCCGCCGTGGAGGAGCAACCCGCCCATCCACGCCAGGAGCCCCACGAAGGTGGTCTGGATGGAGGATTCCAGCAGGTGCACGGCCAGGTTGTCGTACCCCAGCACCTCGGCCACGGCCGTGGCGGCCAGCACCAGGGCCCCGGCCCGCAGGGCCCAGGCGTAGCGCCCCAGCCCCGAGCGCACCGCGACCCGGGCGCGCCACAGGCACAGGGGGACCCCCAGCGCCCCCACGACCAACACGTACAGCCGCACCAGGGGCGCCGGGAGCCCGACGAGACGAAACGCCTGGGAGGCGAGGAACAGGACGACCAGCAGGTACACGAGGCGCCGCCGCCACTCGCCCCGGATCAGGAGCGCCACGAGCCGGGCGGCCGCGATGCCCACCACCGCCCACAGCACGAACCGCCACGGGGGCGGCACCTCCGGGTACAGGGCCGAGGGGAGCCCCGCCCCCATGAGCACCGCGGTGGCGGCGGGCCGCCGGGCGATGAACCGCCAGCGCTCCGACGCGCCCAGCGCCTCGGCCCGGCGGCGCAAGGCGCCCCAAAGGACCCCGACCAGCACCGCCTGCAGGAGCACCACCCACCCGGAGCGGGCCCAAAACGCCCGCCCCGGCAGAAGGTCCACGGCCCGGGTCGGGGCCCCCTCCCCCGCCACGGCGCGTCCGAGTTCCGACCAATACGCCGCCGTGAACATGGGCGGGCCGGAGCGCCGGAACAGCCCCTGGCGGGCCTCCCGGAGCAGGTCGTCCGCCTCGCTCCGGAGCCGTTGGATCGCGGCCTGGATCTCGGCCGCCCGGTGCTGGAGCTCCAGGAGCGGGGCGGCCGTCGCGTCGATCCGCGCCAGGGCCCGGTTCGCGGTGTCGAGGGCGGTGCGGAACGCGGCCGCGATCTCCTCGCGTTTGCGCTCGGCCGCGAGGGCCTTCTTCCACCGGGCCCACCGGTCCCGCCTGCGGGTCCACTCGCCCCGGAGGACGTCCAGGCGATCGAGGGTTTCCTGGACCGGGGCCAGGGCCCGTTCGAGCGCGGCCGACGCCCCGTCCAGGGTGGCCTTCCACCCGGCCGCGTCCTCGTAGCTGTACCGCCCCCCGCGTCCCAGCTCCCCGAGGGCCTTGTCGTACCCCTTCACCTGGGCCGCGAGCGCATCGAGCTGCCGCCCCACGGCCTCCCGGTCGAGCCCATGGGCGAGCTCGGCCTCCAGGGCGGCCAGGTCCTGCTCCAGGCCGACCGCCAGCGGCACGATCTGGGACAGGCCCGGGGGCGGCTCCGGCGCCTCGGCGGGCGCGGCGGCCCGGGGCTCCTCGGCCCCCCGGACCGCTCCGGCCGCACCCCACCCGAACCCCGCCGCCACCAAGACGGCCGCGACCCACCGGCCGGCCCGTTGCAAGCCCGTCACCGTTTCCCCCGCATCGCGCGCCCTCCGGGTCCCGGGCTACCGGCCGAAAAGGGTCTTGAGGCCCTTTTCGATCGCGCCCTTCTCCTGCTCGCCCACCGGGAGCTTCTTGAGCACCTTCTCCTCCAGGACCTTCCGGGCCTTCTTCTCCAGGACCTTGCCGCCCATGCGGGCCAGGGCCTCGGTGTCGAGCCCGTAGGTCGGGGCGTCGGTCGTTCCGGTGAGCCGCAGGGGAACCCGGGACCAGCCCTGCTCGTCGGTGATCGCGTCCAGCACCTCGTCCCGGCGCACCAGCCGGGCGGCGATCCGGCGGGGCAGGGCCACGGCCAGCTTGAGGTCCAGGGCCTTGTCCACGAGCCCCACCGTGCCCGTGCCGGTGGCCTGGACGTCGGGCCCGTTGAGCACCAGGCTCCGCACGGTGCCGACCCCCTCGGCCGCCCCGGCGTCGAGCTTGAGGCTATAGAAGTTCAGGGTCTCGAGCTCCTTCACCTTGAAGAGCTCCGCGAACCGTTGAACCAGGGGGTGATTGAGGATCTTCCCGTCCTTGGCCTCGGCCTGGAGGTCGGCCGTGAGGGCCTCCAGGTCGCCGCCCCGGCCGGAGGCCTTGGCCGTGAGATCCACCACGCCCGTCATGGTGTTTTCGAGGGCCGGGGACAGCGCGGGCAAAAGCTTGGCCAACTGGGTGCCGGCCAGCGTCACGTCGGCCTCGAAGGCCGGGCCCGGCGTCGTGAGGTCGGCTCCCGTCGCGGCCTGGAGCTTCCCCCCGTACACCTGGGCCTCCAGGGGCTTCACCGTGAGCTTGCCCCCGAGGAGCTCCACGTGGGCCCGGAACCCCTCCAGGGCGAGCCCGCCGGCCCCGAGCCTCCCGATCTCCAGGTCGCCCACGGCATCGAGCGGCGGGGCCTCGGGTTCCTTGGCCTCGGCCGGGGCCGGGGACTCCGCCCCGGCTGGTTCCGCCGGGGCGCCGTCCCCGGCCGGGGGCAGGAGGGCCAGGAACGGGTCGGCCAGGAGTTCGGGCGAGGTGAGGCGGAAGTCCACCCGGGGCGGGGCCGCCCCGTAGCGGGCCTTGGCCGTGAGGTCCACGCTCTGGCCGGCCACCTCGGCCCGGAACCGGGAGAGGTCCACCACGGCCTGGGCCGGGTCGAGGGCGGCCGCGAGGTCCAGGCGGACGTCCGTGGGCTCGCCCCGCTCGCTCCCCCGGGCGAGCACAAGCCCCTTCACCCCGGCCGTTCCGGCCAGGGTCATGGGCCCGCCGGCCGTGCCCTCCACGTCGAGGTCCAGCGAGAACACCCCGGCCGCGGGCACGAGGCCCCCCTCGCCCAGCACGGGCCGGAGGGCCGGCAGGTCGAACGCGGCGATGCCGAGTTTGGCCTTCACCCGCCGGGTCTCGGGGTTCAGGGTGCCGGCCACCGAGAACCGCCCTTCGGCCGCGAGCGGCAGCTTGGCCGAGAGCTCAAACGGCACCGGCCGGTCGAGGGCGAACCCCCGGATGCGGCTTTCCACCTCGTCCAGGACGTAGGTGCGGGCCGGCTCGGCCGCCCGGTCCTCGAACGCGATCCGGCCGCGCTCCAGGGAAAAGAGCGCGATCGCGACGGCCACCGGAAGCTCCCCGGCCTCGGCCGCCTCGGCTTTGGGCGCCTGGGGTTCGGCGGGGGGCGTCTCCCCTTCCGCCGCCAGCAGGTCCTGGATGTCCAGGGTCCCGTCCGGGTTTCGCACCAGATGGATCCGGGGCGCCACGAGCCGGATCTCCTTGAGATCCACCCGGCGCTGGAGAAGGGCCCAGAGGTCCCACCGGATCAGGATCTTCTCGGCCGCCACCAGGGGCTCCGGGGCCCCCTCGGCCCGCACGTCGAGCCCGTCGAGGTGGATGCCCGTGAACCCGGCCCCGGCGTCGGCGATGGTGACCTTGCGGTGGAGCTTCTCCTCCAGGGGCGGCACCACCCAGGCGAGGATCCGCTCCTTCGTGAGGTACAGCTTCAGGGCCACGGTGGCGGCCACGGCCAGCACAACGAGGATCCCGACCACCCACAGGAGGATCTTTCCACCCTTTCGCATCTCGCTCTCTCCTTTCTGCGCCCGCCCCGGGGGCCCACGCAGGCGGACCCCACCCGGCCCCGGGGGATTTCGTCCGGCCCAATCTATCACCGAATCGGATCGGGGAAAGCGGGAAGCCCCCGGGCCGCCGTGCCCGCGGCGGCGGGGGAACCCATCGGGGTGGGTGCTACCAGTACTCGTCCACGGTGTCCCAGGGGGAGCGGAGCGTGGGGCGGGTCTTGTGGGGCCGGCGGGGCTTGCCGCCCCCGAGCACGAACACCACGGCCGCCCCGGCCACGAACCCGCCGATGTGGGCCCACCAGGCGATGCCCCCGGCCCCGCCGGCCGCGAGCGAGGCCGTGCCGCTCAGGAACTGGAGGAGGAACCAGAGCCCCAGGAAGAAATAGGCCGGCAGCTCCACGAAGGTGAAAAAGAAGAAGATGGGCAGGAGCGTCACCACCCGGGCCGTGGGGTAGAGCAGGAAGTACGCCCCCATGACCCCGGCGATGGCCCCCGAGGCCCCCACCGTGGGGATGGGGGAGCCCCAGTTGAAGAAGAGGTGCAGGAGGGCCGACGCAAGCCCGCAGAACACGTAGAACCCCGCGAACCCGGCATGGCCGAACCAGTCCTCGACGTTGTCGCCGAAGATCCAGAGGGTCCACATGTTCCCCAGGATGTGCATGAACCCGCCGTGGAGGAACATGGAGCTGAAGAACGGGACCACCTGCTCCAGGAACCCGAAATGGACCCGCACCAAGGGGTCGCTGTACCGGGCCGGCACGAGGCCGTAGTGCATGAAGAACCGCTGGAGCCCGGTGGGCCCGAGGCCCAGCTCGTAGAGGAACACCAGGGCGTTCAGGCCGATGATGGCGTAGGTGACGTAGGGGGTGCGGCGGTGGGGGATCGTGTCCCGGATGGGGATCACGTCTCACCCCCGGTCGCCGGGGGGCGGAGCCGGCCCGCCTCCTCCTCGCGCATGAGCTTGAACTCGATGGAGTCCACCAGCGCCTGCCACGAGGCCTGGATGATGTTCTCGCTCACCCCCACCGTGCCCCAGGTGTCCACCCCGTCGCTCGACTCGATCAGGACCCGCACCCTCGACTCGGTGCCCCCGCCCGAGGTCAGGACCCGCACCTTGAAGTCCACGAGCCGCACCGACCGGATCGCCGGGTAGAACTTCTCCAGGGCCTTCCGCAGGGCCGCGTCCAGGGCGTTCACCGGGCCGTTCCCCAGGGCGGCCGTGTGCTCGCTCACCCCGTCCACCTTCACGAGGATCGTGGCCTCGGCGATGGGCTCCTCGTCCTCCCGGCGCTTCTCGTCGATGACCCGGAACCCCACGAGGTCGAAGAACTTCCGGTGCCGGCCCATGGCCTTTTTAAGGAGCACCTCGAAGCTCCCCTCGGCGCCCTCGTACTGGTACCCCGCGGCCTCCAGGTGCTTGACCCGCTCGAGCACCTTGCGGGCGAGCTCGCTCCCCTCCTCCAGGGGAATCCCCAGCTCCTGGGCCTTGGAGAGCACGTTCGAGCGGCCCGAGAGGTCGGACACCAGGACCCTCTGGACGTTGCCCACCAGGCCCGGGTCGATGTGCTCGTAGGTCAAGGGGTTTCGCCGCACGGCCGACACGTGCACCCCGCCCTTGTGGGCAAACGCGCTGTCGCCCACGAAGGGCTGGTGCTTGTTGTGCTGGAGGTTCGCCAGCTCGTCCACGAACCGGGACACCTCGCGGAGCCGGCGCAACCGGTCCATGGAGATGCACGACCGGCCCATCTTGAGGACCAGGTTCGGGATGATCGAGATCAGGTTCGCGTTGCCGCACCGCTCGCCGAACCCGTTCACGGTGCCCTGGACGTGGCTCACGCCGGCCGTCACCGCCGTGAGGCTGTTGGCCACGGCGAGCTCCCCGTCGTTGTGGCAGTGGATCCCCAGCACGGCGTCGGGAAACCGCGCCTTGACCTCCCCCACGATCCGGCCCACGTCCCAGGGCAGGGAGCCGCCGTTGGTGTCGCACAGCACCACCACGTCGGCCCCGCCCCGCACGGCCGCCTCCAGGGTCTCGAGGGCGTAGCCCGGGTTCGCCTTGTACCCGTCGAAGAAATGCTCCGCGTCGTAGACGACCTCCCGGCCCTGGGCCTTGAGGTACCGCACCGAGTCCTCGATGAGCTCCAGGTTCTCCTCCAGGGGGATCCGCAGGGCCTCCTCCACATGGAGGTCCCAGGATTTCCCGAACACCGTGACCACCGGGGTTTCGGCCTCGAGGAGCGCCTGGATGCTCACGTCGTCCTCGGGGGCCACGCCGCTGCGGCGGGTGCTCCCGAAGGCCGTGAGTTTGGCGTTCTGGAGCCGGAGCCGCCGGGCTTCCCGGAAGAACTGGATGTCCCGGGGGTTCGAGCCGGGCCAGCCGCCCTCGATGTAGTGGACGCCCAGCTCGTCGAGCTTCTCGGCGATCCGCAGCTTGTCCTCGACGGTGAACGAGATGTCCTCGGCCTGGGTGCCGTCGCGAAGGGTGGTGTCGTAGATCCGGATCATCGGCAATCCCCTCGGGGGAAAAGGCAAGGAGGCTAGGACGCTGGGAGGCTGGGATGCCAGGACGCCAAAATTCTTTGTGATTCCGGCGTCAACGGCTGTCCAGCGGCCGCCGTGTCGGGGGCCAGAGTTCAGAAGTCAGAGATCAGAGAGCCCCCTGTCCTCTGTCGTCTGTCCACTGACACCTGACACGGTCTCCGGGGCGGGGTTCCGGCCCCGGTACGCGAACGGGCGG
>CAZUYO010000050.1:2692-13277 GCA_964624725.1 uncultured Thermodesulfobacteriota bacterium | reverse complement strand
TGCCGGGCCGGTTTGGCCGGCTTGGGGGGGGATTCCTCGGCCTCCGGCTCCGACGCCGTTTCCTCCCGGAGGAAATGGGCCTCGATGTCCTGGAACGGCGGGACCTCCTCCCCGGGGGTCTCGAAGGCGGGGGTGCGCTGGAGCTGGGTCTCCCCGCCCCGCCAGAACCCGGTCCACTGGCCGGGGGCCACGCCTTCCTGCTCGATCCAGGCGGCCGCCCCCCCGACCCGGGCGTCCAGGAGGTCCAGGTGGTGGAGCACCAGGGCCTCGAGGGTCTGGGGCTTCACGGGCGAGCCCCACTCCGCCCGCTCGTGGTGGGCCAGCACGAGGTGCATGAGGTGGAGCCTGAGGTCCTCGGGGAACCCCGGGAGCTCCCGGGTGCGCCGGTCGATCTCGGTCACCCCGAGGGCGATGTGCCCCACGAGCCGGCCGGCGTTGGTGTACTCCCCGGTCACGTCCTCGAACTCCCGGATCTTGGCCACGTCGTGCAGGAACGCCCCCGTGAGCAGGAGATCCCGGTTCAGCCGGTCGCCGTACACGGTAGCGACCGCCCGCGCCAGATCGAGGAGGGTGGCCGTGTGCTCCAGGAGCCCCCCGGCGTAGGCGTGGTGCATGGATTTCGCGGCCCGGGCCTCCTCGAAGGTCTCCCGGAACCCCGGCTCTTCCAGATAGCTCGCCACGAGCCGCCGGAGGTTGGGGTCGGCGATCTCCCCGAGGGCTCCTTCCACCCGCTTCCAGCAGGCGTCCAGGGCGTCCCGGTCGAGGCCGGGCCGTAGCTCCGAGAGGTCGAGCTCCTGGAGTTCCGCCTCGTCCAGCCGCCGGAGCCAGGCCACGTGGAGCTGGGGCCGGTCCCGGTGGGTCCGGAGCCGGGCCCGGACCTCCACGATGTCCCCGGGGGCCGCCGCTCCCTCGTACAGCTCCACGTCCTGCCACACGAAGGCCTCGATGGAGCCCGTGCGGTCCTCCAGGGTGAGCCTGAGGTACCGGTCGCCCCGGGAGCTCACCGCGCTCGACAGGGCGCCCAGCCGAAACAGGTCCACGAACTCCGCCTCGGAGCCCCGGTGCTGCTTGAGGGATCGTACGGTTCGGCGCTTCTGGGCCAAGGGGTTCCTCCGTCGAGGGGGGTGTGCCACGAAGGGGCAAGGGTACCGGGGCGGGCGGCCCCAGGCAAACCCCCGTGCGTGTGAATGAAAAAAGGAGGGCCGAAGCCCTCCTTTGGGTGCCTGCCCTCGTCGGCGTTACTTCTTTTTCGCCGGGGCCTTGGCGAAGGCGCCCATGTCGACCTTGTCGCCGTGGCAGATGGCGCAGAACTTCCCGAGCTCGCTGCCCTTGGCCACCGTGCCCCGCAGGTACTTGTAGTTGGGGTTCGAGGGATGGGGGTTGTGGCAGCTCGTGCAGCCCAGGGTGCCGTCCTTGCGAAGGAGCTCGGCGGGCACCTTCACCTTGTTGGGCTTCATGCCCACGGGATGGGTCTGGGCGAGGTGGATCGGGATGATGCCCTCGTCCTCGTTGTGACAGCCCAGGCACAGGGCGGCGTCGTCCGCGGCACCCTTGCCGGTGGCCGGGTTCTTCTCGCTCGTGTTGGGCGCCACGGCGAGAATGGCCTTGCCCTTCGCGTAGTGGATGGAGTGGCACTCCACACAGTTGGGGTCGTGGGGGCCGTAGGCCCAGGCGGCCGGGGCGGCCAGACCGAGAACGACGGCGGCGGCGAACAGCTTCTTCATGGCTCCTCCTCCTTTGGGGTGGGAATCGCGTCGGCCAAAAAAAGTGGAACAAGCGGGAACCCCTCACCCGGCCCCTCCCCCCGCGGGGCGGCGGTACGCTACCCGATCGGTTCCCGGGGTGTCAAGCGGGAAACGCAGGAGATCCGGCGGGTTCGACCCCCGTGGGGGGCGGGGCGGCTCACCCGCGCCCCTCGTTCCGGCGCGCGGCGAGCAGCCGGTACGCCTCGTCGGTGGAGATCCCGGCCAGCGCCGCGAGCTCCTTGGCCGCCCGGCGGGGCGGTAGCCCCCGGGACGCCACCCGGGAGACCGCGGTTTCGAGGTCGAGGGGTTCGCCGGCGGGCTGCCTGGGATCCCGGCCCCGCACCCCCCAGCAGACCTCCCCCCGCACCCGGTCCCGGCCCCGCAGGGCGGCCAGGATCCCGGAGAGGGTGCCGAAGAGGAACTCCTCGTAGGGTTTGGTCATCTCCCGGGCCAGGGCCGCCTCCCGGTCCCCGAACGCCTCCAGGGCGTCCTCCAGCGCCGCCGCGATCCGGTGGGGCGATTCGTAAAACACCAGGGTCTCGGTGCGGCCGGCGAGGTCGGCGAAGAGCCTCCGGCGGGCGGCCCGGCGTTTGGGGGGGAACCCGAAAAAGGAAAACGCGTGGGTGGGCAGCCCCGAGGCGCTCAGAAAGGCGGCCACCGCGCTCGGGCCCGGCACCGGCACCACCCGGTGGCCGGCGGTGCGGGCCAGGCGCACCAGGTCGAACCCGGGGTCGCTGATCCCGGGGGTGCCGGCCTCCGACACCAACGCGATCGTCTCCCCCCGCTCCAGGCGCTCCAGCAGTTGTCGGGCCCGGGCCTCCTCGTTCCAGTCGTGGTACGACACGAGGGGCGCGCCGATCCCGTGGCGGGCAAGGAGCCGCGCCGCGGTGCGGGTGTCCTCGGCGGCCACCAAATCGGCCTCGCCCAGGACGCGCAGCGCCCGCAGGGTGATGTCGTCGGGGTTTCCCAGGGGCACGGCGACGACGAACAGTTGGCCTGTCTTCTGGGGTGTCATGGTTCGGCACCGCTCCGGGGGGGAGGTTTCGCCGGCACTGTACCCGCCCGGGCGCGCCGGGAAAAGGCCCCTTGCGGGGTGCGTGGCCGTTGGGTACGTTGCCGGGCACGAAGGCGCGGCGGACGTTCGGGGGAGCGGGGCGATGGGGAAAACGGCGCGGAGTGGTTTACCGGCCGACGGGCCGGGCTGAGGTGGGAGGATGCTCGCGCGGGTGCGGTCGGCCGCGGTGCTCGGGGTCGACGCCTTTCCGGTGGACGTGGAGGTGGACGTGGCCCACGGGCTCCCGTCGTTCACCGTGGTGGGGCTGCCGGACGGGGCGGTCAAGGAGAGCCGCGACCGGGTGAAATCGGCCATCCGAAACGCGGGGTACCGGTTCCCTCCCCACCGGATCACGGTGAACCTGGCACCGGCCGACGTGAAGAAGGAGGGCGCCGGGTTCGACCTGCCGGTGGCCCTGGCGGTCCTGGCCGCCGACCCCGACTTGGCGCTGCCGATCCCGGAAGGGATGGGGTTTCTGGGGGAGTTGGCCCTGGACGGCGGGGTGCGGCCGGTGCGAGGGGTGCTCCCCATCGCCCTGGAGTCGCGTCGGCTCGGGTTTGAGGCGCTGTGCGTTCCCCGGGAGAACGCCGAGGAGGCCGCGGTGGTGGGGGGACTCACGGTGCACCCGGTGGACTCCCTGGGCCGGTTGGTGGAGGGGCTTCGGGGCGCCGGGCTGGAGACGGTCACGGCCGACCCCGCCCGGCTCCTGGCCGCCGGGGAGACCCACGAGGTGGACTACGCCGAGGTCCGGGGGCAGGCCCACGCGAAACGGGCCCTGGAGATCGCGGCGGCCGGGGGCCACAACGTGCTCCTGGTGGGGCCCCCCGGCTCGGGCAAGACCATGCTGGCCCGGCGGCTCCCCACGATCCTGCCGCCCATGACCTGGGAGGAGTGCCTGGAGACGAGCCGGATCTACAGCGCCATGGGCGTCCGGGACGGGGCGAGCCCGCTCGTGGTCCGGCGGCCGTTTCGGGCCCCCCACCACACGATTTCCGATGCGGGCCTGATCGGCGGGGGCACGGTGCCCCGGTGCGGCGAGATCAGCCTGGCCCACAACGGCGTCCTGTTTCTCGACGAGCTGCCGGAGTTCAAGCGAAACGTGCTCGAGGTGCTGCGCCAGCCCCTGGAGGACGGGGAGGTCACCATCGCCCGGGCCGCCACCTCGCTGACGTTCCCGGCCCGGTTCACGCTGGTGGCCGCCATGAACCCCTGCCCCTGCGGGTACTGGGGCGACCCGTACCACGCGTGCGCCTGCTCTCCGGCGGCGCTCCGAAAGTACCGGAACCGTGTGAGCGGGCCGCTCCTCGACCGGTTCGACCTGCAGGTGGACGTGCCGGCCGTGCCGTTCCGGGAGCTCCACGCGGGCCCGCCGGGGGAGTCGTCGGCCGCGATCCGCGCCCGGGTGGAGGCCGCCCGCCGGCGCCAGGAGGAGCGGTTCCGCGGCACCGCGATCCGCTCGAACGCCGCCATGTCGAGCCGGGCGGTGCGCCGGTGGGCCACGCCGGCGGCCGACGCCGACCGGATCCTCCGGCACGCCGTGGAGCACCTGGGGCTGTCGGCCCGGGCCTACACCCGGGCCCTCAAGGTGGCCCGCACCATCGCCGATCTGGCGGGGGCCGAGGAGGTGCTCCGGGAGCACGTGCTCGAAGCCCTGCAGTTTCGCACCACCGTGCGGCAGGCCCTGGCCCGGGCCTGAGGCGGCCCGGCCCTTGTCAGCCGCAGGGGGTGGTGCTATGTTCCCGCGTCTTTCTCTCGTCCGGGAGGCGGCGAAGGAGGAGCCATGCCGAAACGGAAGATTCTGTCGGGCCTGGAGGCGGTGTACGACGACGAGGGGGTGGTGTTCTACTGCGACGGCGAGCCCGTGGAGGACATGGAGTTCGCCTGGGAGGACCTCTTCGACGAGGAGCTCCGGGCCGAAGCCGCCGAGGAACTGGCCGAGTACGTGGAGGCCGAGGACCTGGAGGACGTGGACAACCCGGTCCAGGTGATCCTCGCCCAACTGGCGAGACTCCTGAAAACACCGGCCGCCCGCAAGGCCTACGAGGCGTTTCAGGAGGATGAAGAGGAGGAAGACGAGGGGGAAGAGGACGAGGACTTCGACGAGGACGAGGAGTAGTCCCGGGTTCGTCCGGCAGGCGTTTCCCTCACCTCCGACGGGTTTCCAAGGGTAAGGAGTCCTGGATGCAGCTGCCGAAGGGGTTCAAGCAGGAGGAACTGACCGCGGAGCAGGTGCGCAACCTGCGGGAACTGGCCCGCCACGTGCGCGGCGATGTGGTCAAGATGATCCGGGTGGTCGGAGAGGGACACCCGGCCGGGTGCCTGTCGTGCGCCGAGACCCTGGTCACCCTGTACGCCGCCGCCAACGTGCGCCCCTCCGATCCCGACGACCCCAAGCGGGACCGGATCGTGCTGAGCCCCCCGCACCTCACGGCGGCGCTCTACGCCACCCTGGGCCGGTTCGATTTCGTCGACCGGGACGACGCGGTGAGCCTGTTCGCCAAGGCCGGCAGCGTGTTCGAGGGGGCCCCCAACCGGGCGATCCCCGGGGTGGAGTGGACCGGCGGGGTGCCCGGCGCGGGGCTCGCGGCCGCGTGCGGGTTCGCCCTGGCCGGCCGGGTGGCCGGGGCCAAGAACCAGGTGTTCGTGGTGATGAGCGACGGCGAGCAGCAGCGGGGCATCGTGGCCGAGGCCCGCCGGTTCGCCAAGCGCAACCGCCTGAACCAGATCACGGCGCTCATGGACGCCAACGGCGTGGTGGCCACCGGAAAGGCGGCCGAGGCGTACCTCCAGAGCATCAAGTACGAGTACATCGCCGACGGCTGGGACGTGATCGAGGTGAACGGTCACGACCCCGACGATATCTACCGGGCGATCCGCCGGGCCATCCAGATCCAGAGCGCCCCGGTCCTGGTGGTGGCCCGAACCGTCTCGGGCTACGGGGTGTCGTTCATGGAGAACGACCCCAAGTACCACGAGGTGCGGCTCTCGGAGGAGGAGTACCAGGAGGCCATGCGGGAGCTCCGGCAGGAGCCGGCCCTGGAAGAGGAGCGGGAGTACCGCACGGCGTTCGGGGAGTTCGACCTGAGCACCGAGGACGAGCCCGAGGAGGCGCCGGTCCTGGAGCTCCCTGCCGAGAGCCGGGAGTACCCGGCCGGGGAGCGGGTTTCCGGGAACGAGGCCCTGGCCGCGGTGCTCCACGACGTGGTGGAGGCCCAGGCCGCCTCCGACACCGCCGGACCGGTCGTCCTGTTCGAGGGGATGGTGGCCGTGGGCCGGGGGGCGGTGACCCTGCCGAAGCCCAAGGACCGGTTTTTCGAGGTGCGGGGTCAGCACGACACGGTCGCCCTTTCGCTGGGGACGTTCAGCCTGTCGGGCGGGGTGCCGGTGTGGCTCGCCCGGGGCACCGACGCCCTGGAGGGGGCGTTCCCCAGCCTGCGGCTCGACGGCATCAACCGCACCCACGTCAAGGTGTTCGCGGGGGGGCTGGGGCTCGACGGCGGCCGCCGCGGCCGGGCCGGGCTGTGCCTCGACTACGTGAGCCTGGTGGAGAACCTGCCGGGATGGCGCCTGGTGTTCCCGGCGGACGCGAACCAACTCGACCGGGTGGCCCGGGCGGTGTTCGGCGAGCCCGGCAACTGGGTCGTGGGCATCTGGGACCGGCCGACCCCGGTGGTGCTCGACGCCGACGGGAGGCCCCTGTTCGGTTCCGGCTACACCTTCGAGTACGGGCGGGTCGACGTGGTGCGGCCCGGGGACGCGGGGGTCATCCTGACCACGGGGCCCCTGGTTTCCGAGGCGATCGAGGCGTGGGAGGCGTTGAAGGAGCGGGGCATGCAGCCGGCCGTCCTCCACGTCTCGTCGCCGGGCGCCCTGCTGGAGGTGGAGGATCCGGAGCTCCTGCAGCATCTGCGCAAGGGCCGGGTCATCACCTACGAGGACCACAACGTGCGCACCGGCCTCGGGGCCCGGGTGGCCGACGTGATCGCGACCCGGGGCATCTCGTGCCGGCTCCTGGCCGTGGGCGTGGAGGGCGTGGGCATGGCCGGCGAGGCCGCCGAGGCCCGCCGCCGGCTGGGCCTGGACGCGAGCGCCCTGGTGACCCGGGCCGCCAAGTTTCTCAAGAGGTAGGGGCGGCATGGAGGCGTTGCGCGACGGGCATCCCCCGGTTCCGACGCCGGGGGAACAGGAGCGGTTGCTCGACGAGTGGGGGGTGCCGCCCCACATCCGGCGCCACAGCCGGCAGGTGGCCCGGGTGGCCCGGGTGCTCGGCGGGTGGCTGCGGCGGTTCGGGGAGGAACCCCTCGACCTCGCGCTGCTCGACGCGGCGGCCGTGCTCCACGACGTGGCCAAGGCCCGGTGCTTCGGCTCGCTTCAGGACCACGCGAGGGAGGGCGCGGAGATCCTCCGGGAGGCCGGGTACGAGGCCGTGGCCGACCTGGTCGGCCAGCACGTGGAACTCGCCTCCTTCGACCTCGAAGGCCCGGTCGGGGAGGCCGAGGTCCTCAACTACAGCGACAAGCGGGTCCGCCACGAGGAGGTGGTGAGCCTGGCCGAGCGGTTCGAGGACCTGATCCACCGCTACGCCAAGGGAAACGCCGAGGCCGAGGCCCGGATCCGGGCCAACTGGGATCGCACCCGGCGCCTCGAGGAAAAGCTGTTCCGCTCCCTGCCGTTCACCCCCGACGACCTGACCCGGGCGGTCCGGGACTCCGACCCCGAGGGCTGAGCCCCCCGGCAAAGGGCCCCGAACCCCCCCGATCCTGCCCAGGATTCCCGCACACGCGTCCCCGCGCGCCGGTCCCGCGCCCCCGCGGGTTGTGGGGCCGCGGCCGGGTGTGTTTGAATCCACTCCCTTACGGTTTCGTTTTGTGGAGGCGCGGTCATGGCCCGATGCGACCGGTGCGGTGTGGATCTGCCGGCGGGCAGCCTCAAATACCTGGTGACGATCCACGTCACGGCGGATTTCGACGGCGTGCTGCCCGACCAGGGGGAGATGGAGGACCTGGAGGCGTTCATGCGGGCCATCGACGCGGCGGATGCCCCGGAGGCCGGAAAGGACGTGTACCAGTCCCAGGGATTCCTCCTGTGCCCGGCGTGCAAGGCCTCGTTCCTCGACGATCCCCTGGGCCTCAGGGCCGCGGGGGAACCGCAAGGCACCCGGGGGCGGGTGCATTGACGGCCCCGCTGCCGGGATCCCCACTTCCGGGGCCCGGCGACCGGTGACCGGAGACCACGACGCAAAGGACCCCATGCGATACGGACGCGCACTGCTCGAGGTGGAAAAGCCGGGCCGGTACGAGGGCCTGGAGGTCGGGGCCGTGGTCCAGGACTGGGACGCGGCCCGGGTACGGGTGGCCCTTTGCTTCCCCGATGTCTACGAGATCGGCATGAGCCACGCGGGCCTGCCGGTGCTCTACCACGCCCTCAACGCCGCCGAGGGGGTGCTGGCCGAGCGGGCCTACGCCCCGTGGAAGGACATGGAGGCGCTGCTGCGCCGGCGGGGTTGGCCCCTGGTGACCCGGGAGTCGGGCCGGCCCCTTCGGGAGTTCGACCTCGTGGGGTTCACCCTGCCCTACGAGCTCTCGATCACCAACGTGCTCCTCATGCTCGAACTCGGCGGGATCCCCCTGCGGGCGGCCGACCGGACCCAGGGAGACCCGCTCGTGGTGGCCGGGGGGCCGGTGGCGGCCAACCCGGAGCCCTTCGCCCCGTTCTTCGACGCCGTGTTCGTGGGCGACGGGGAGGAGGCCGTGGTGGAGATGGCCCGGGCCCTGGAGGCCGCCGGGCCCGACCGGGCGGCCCGGCTCGAGGCCTTGGGGCGGGTGGAGGGGGTGTACGTGCCCGCGCGCACCCGGCCCCGGTTCGAGGCCGGCCGGTTCGCCGGGTTCGAGCCCCCGGTGCGGGTGCGGCGGCGGGTGCTTCCGGATCTCGCCGCCGTGCCGCCACCGGGCCGGCCCCTGGTGCCCTTCATCGGCACGGTGCACGACCGGCTCTCCGTGGAGGTGTGCCGGGGATGCACCCGGGGGTGCCGGTTCTGCCAGGCCGGGTTCTACTACCGGCCCGTGCGGGAGCGGCCGGCCGAGCAGGTGCTCGACGGGGTGCGGCAGGGCCTGGCGGAATCCGGGTACGACGAGGTGGGGCTCCTGTCGCTCTCCACCGGCGACTACTCGGCCATCGGCCCGCTGCTCGTGCGGCTCATGGCCGAGCACGCCCCCAAACGCACGGCCGTGAGCCTGCCGAGCCTGCGGGTCGACAGCCTCGACGGCCGGGTGCTCGAGGAGATCCGGCGGGTGCGGAAGACCGGGTTCACCCTGGCCCCCGAGGCGGGGAGCGAGCGGCTTCGCCGGGTCGTCAACAAGAACATCACCGAGGCCGAGATCTTCGGCGCGGTGCACAAGGTGTTCGCGGCCGGTTGGAAGGGGCTGAAGCTCTACTTCATGATCGGGCTTCCCACCGAGACCCCCGAGGACCGGGAGGCCATCGTGGAGCTGGTGCGCCGGGTGGCCCAGGCGGCGCCCAAGGGCCGGGGCCGGATCGGGGTGAGCATCTCCACCTTCGTGCCCAAGCCCCACACGCCGTTCCAGTGGGCCCGGCAGATCGGGATCGCCGAGACCGAGGAGATCCAGGCGTTTTTCAAGGAGCGCCTGCGCCGGGGCAACGTGGACCTGCGCTGGCACGACGCCCGGATGAGCCTGCTCGAGGGGGTGATCGCCCGGGGGGACCGGCGGCTCGCCGACGTGATCGAGGCGGCCTACCACAAGGGCTGCCGCATGGACGCCTGGACCGGCGAGTTCCGGTGGGACCTGTGGGAGGAGGTGTTCGCCGAGGCGGGGCTGGATCCCGAGGCGTTCCTGGCCGAGCGCGACCCCGACGCGCCCCAGCCCTGGGACGTGGTGGATCTGGGGGTGGACCCCGCGTTCCTGCGGGCCGAGTGGGAGCGGGCGCTGCGGGCCGAGCCGACCCCCGACTGCCGGGACGGCGCGTGCCAGGGGTGCGGGCTGTGCGATTTCGAGGCGGTGAAGCCCCGGAAGAGCCCGCCGGCCGAGCCCCCGCCCCCGGTGGAACGGCCGGAGGAGCCCGAGGACCTCTCCCAGGTGCCCCGGATCCGGTTCCGGTTCGAGAAGATGGGGCCGGCGTCGTTCCTGGCCCACCTGGAGACCGTGGCCGCGCTCCACCGGGCCCTGCGGGCCGCCGGCGTGGACCTGGTGTACTCCCGGGGGTTCCATCCCCAGCCCCGGCTGGTGCTCGGGCCGGCCCTGCCGCTGGGCACGGAGAGCCGGGCGGAACTGGCCGACGTCAAGGTCTGGACCGTGCCGCCCCTGGCCGAGGCCCAGGAGCGGCTGAACGCCCACCTGCCCGAGGGGCTGCGGGTGGACGCCCTGTGGGTGCTGGCCCCCGACGCCAAGGGGCTCACCGGCGGGAACACCCGGGAGGAGTACGAGGTCGTGCCCTCGGCCGAGGCCGACGCGGCGGTCCGGGACGAAGGGGGGTGGCCGGCGCGGATCGAGGGGTTCTGGGCCGCGGCCGAGTTCCCGGTGGTGAAGCACCGGAAGAACAAGGCCGACCGGGTGTTGGACGCCCGGCGGTTCGTGGAGGGGCTTTGGGCCGACGGGGGCCGGGTGTTCGTGCGGATCCGCCGCGACGCGAGCGGCACGGCCGTGACCCCGGAGGACCTCCTGCACACCCTGGCCGGGTTGCCCGACGGCGTGCGGGCCTGCGAGCGCATCGTGAAGGTGCGGATGCGCCTCGCGTGACGAATCGGGGGGACCACGGAGGGCACGGAGGA
>CAZUYO010000050.1:0-2592 GCA_964624725.1 uncultured Thermodesulfobacteriota bacterium | reverse complement strand
AGCTTTCTAGCTTTCCAGCTTCCCAGCCGACACACCGGAGCCGACCATGGCCGACACCGAAGCCGCGCCCAGCGTCTCCAAGGAGATCGTGATCAACGCGACCCCCCAGGACACCCGGGTGGCGCTCCTGGAGAACAAGGTCCTTACCGAGCTCTACATCGAGCACGTGAAGGACCGCCGGGTGGTGGGGAACATCTACAAGGGCCGGGTGGTCCGGGTGCTGCCGGGTATGCAGGCGGCCTTCGTGGACATCGGGCTCGAGAAGGCCGCGTTCCTGTACGTCTCAGACGTTTATTCCGACCAGCGGGAGTACGAGGAGCTCTTCGGGTTGGAGGAGGACGCGGACGACGTGCCGCTCCGGCCCTCCAAACCGGCGGCCCCCATCGAGGACCTCCTCCACGAGGGCCAGGAGATCCTGGTGCAGGTGGCCAAGGAGCCCCTGGGCCGCAAAGGGGCCCGGATCACCCAGTACGTGAGCCTTCCGGGCCGGCACGTGGTGTATCTGCCCCACGTGAGCCACGTGGGGGTGTCGCGCCGGATCACCGACGACGCGGAGCGGGCCCGGCTGCGGGAGGTGGTGGCGGGGCTTCGCACCGGCCCCGGCGGGTTCATCGTGCGCACCGCGGCCGAGGGGTGCACCGAGGACGACATCCGGCCCGAGATGGAGTTCCTGACCCGGCTGTGGAACGACATCGTGGAGCGCTCCGCCCGGGTCTCGGCCCCCAACCTGCTCCACTGCGACCTCGACATCTCGTTCCGGGCCATCCGCGACCTCTACACCCCCGAGGTCAAGCGGATCGTGGTGGACTCGGCCGAGGAGTACAAGAAGATCCTCGACTTCGTCACCACCTACGTGCCCAAGGCCCGGCCCCTGGTGGAGCTCTACAACCGGCCCGAGCCGATCTTCAACTTCTACGACATCGAGATCGAGATCTCGAAGGCCCTGGAGCGGCGGGTGTGGCTCAAGAGCGGGGGCTACATCGTGATCGAGCGCACCGAGGCCCTCACGGCCATCGACGTGAACACCGGCTCCTACGTGGGCAAGCGAAACCTCGAGGAGACGATCCTCAAGACGAACCTCGAGGCCGCCCGGGAGATCGCCTACCAGCTCCGGCTCCGGAACATCGGCGGGATCATCATCATCGATTTCATCGACATGGAGGTCGAGGAGAACCGCCGGAAGGTGTTCGAGACCCTGGAGGCCGAGCTCAAGAAGGACCGGGCGAAGACGAATCTCCTGGAGATCTCGAGCCTGGGGCTCGTGGAGATGACCCGCAAGCGGGTCCACGAGGACCTGGGCCGGATGCTCTGCGAGCCGTGCCCCTACTGCGAGGGGAAGGGGTACGTGCGAAGCCGGGCCACGGTGGCCTACGACGTGTTCCGGGAGATCCGCCGCCGGCGCCACCACATCGTGTCGGACACCATCGTGGTGGAGGCCCACCCCGAGGTGGTGCACTACCTCTACGACGAGGAGCGCACCGGGCTCGAGGCGCTGGAAAAGACGCTGGGGAAGCAGATCGTGCTCAAGGCCCGCCCGGGGCTCCACCAGGAGGAGTTCCGGATCGCCGACGGAAAGGGCTGAGCGGCGGGGCGGCTAGGCGGCTGGGCGGGTTCCGCCGGGATGGGCGGCCGGAAGGAACGGCCGGTTCGGGGACCCTGTAGGAGCGGCGTCCACGCCGCGATCCGGGCCACAGGCCCGCAACAGAGAGCCCGTCGTCGCCATGGCGCCCCTCCTTCCGGGTGGGGCGGGCAAATATGTTCGGATCTTCGGCCCTCTTGCCTCCCAGCCTCCGAGCTTCCTAGCTTCCCAGCTTCTCAAGCCTCCCTCACACCTGCTCCCGCTCGGCGAGCCGCAGGTACATGAGGGCCTTGGGGTTTTCGGGCGACTGCTCCAGGACCCGGTTCCACTCCTCCACCGCGAGCTCCACGTCCCCGCGGCTGTAGTGGGTGATGCCGAGCTGGATGCCGGCCTCGGTGTAGTGGGGGTGTTCGCGCTTGACCCGCTCGAACTCCGCGATGGCCTCCTCGTACCGGCCCATGTCCCGGTAGAGCACGCCCACCCGGGTGCGCAGATCGGGGAAGGTGGGCCCCAGGTTCAGGGCCTTGCCGTACTCGGCCTCGGCCTCGGCCAGCATGCCCAGGCTGTGGTAGATCTCGGCGATGTCGGCGTGGAGGTTGGCGAGCCGTCCCTTGACGTAGGGGTCCACCGCGCCCTGGTCCACCCGGGAGGCCCGCCGGGCCTTCTGGAACGCGTCGGCCGCCTCGTCGTAGCGCCCCAGCTCGTTCAACACCACGGCCAGGTTCAGGAGCGCCTCGGTGTAGTGGGGGTTGATGTCGAGGGCCTCCCGGAACAGGTCCACGGCCCCCTCCCGGTCGCCCTTGCTGAACGCGATGGCGCCCAGCATGTTGAAGATGTCGGCGAACCGGCAGCCCATGCCGAGGAGCTTTCGGAGATACCGCTCGGCCTCGTCGTACCGGCCGTCCGCGAAGGCCTCGCGGCCCAGGTGGGTGAGTTCCACGATCGCCGAGTCCACGCGAACACCTCCCTTCGGTATGGCGGGCCGCCGGGCCCCCCTCCACGGGGCGCGTGCG
>CAZUYO010000049.1:0-13312 GCA_964624725.1 uncultured Thermodesulfobacteriota bacterium | reverse complement strand
GGCGCGGCTAAAGCCCGGGGCCCTCCGCGCCGATCCGGTACCCCGAGCGCTCGTTTTCGGGGAGAGGACCGTCATGCCGCTGGAAGGGACGCTGAGCTACCGGGATCTGGCCCACCTGCTCCAGGTGGTGGGCAGTTCCAAGAAATCGGGGGTGTTGGAGATCCGCCACGAGGACCGGGTCGCCCGCCTCGTGTTCCGGGAGGGCCGGTTGATCCGCGCCGAGTCGAACCAGCGCCACCCGGAGCTCGGGGAGCTCCTGGTGCGCGCGGGGGCGTTGAGCCCCCCCGACCTTCAGCGGGCGCTGACGCTGCAGCGGGCCACCGGCGAGGACCGGCGGCTCGGCACGCTCCTGTGCGAGGAGTTCGGGGTGGCCCCCGAGACGATCCAGGAGGTGCTGGCCCGGCAGTTCCGGGAGATCGTGTTCGACGTGCTGCGCTGGCCCGGCGGGGCGTTCCGGTTCGAGTTCGGGGCCCCGGACGAGGTGATGGACCGGTTCTCCCTGAACCCGTCGGCGTTCATCCTGGAGGTGGGGCTGCAGGCCGGGTTCCTGGCGGAGGAGGGGCTGGCGGACGACGACGACGACGAACTGGGCCTGCCCAAGGTGGTCGTGGATCTGCCTACCGAGACCCTTCGGGACGCCTGTGCGGATCTGTTCCGGCGGAAGGGCCGGGAGGTGGTCCTGGTGCCGAACCCCGAGCGGCTCGGCGCGGTGCTGGGGGACTGGCCGGTTCGGGCGCCCTCGCCCTGGATCGTGACCGGGTTGCCGGCCGAGCCCTCCGAGGCCGACTGGGCCCGGCTCGAGGCGATCCGGGCGGTGCAGCCGGCGGCGGCCCTGGTGGCCGTGGGCGAGTCGCGGGAGCCCGCGGTGCGGTCCCGGGCGCGCGCGGCCGGGGCCGACGCCTACGTGCCGGCGCCCCGCCCGGCCGAGCTGGCGGGGCCCCACGCCGAGGCGCACCTCGACGTGTTCCTGCTCCAGCTCCAACGGGCGATGGAGCAGGCTTCGGCGGGCGGGCCCCCCTGCGCCCGGGAGGCCGAGGCGTGAGCGCGGCCGACGCGAGCGTCCAGGAGTTTCTGGCCGAGGCCGAGGACATCCTGGAGCGCCTGGAGGACGACCTCGCCTCGCTGGAGCAGACCGCCGAGGGGGACGAACCCGACCCCGAGGTGGTGAACAGCATCTTCCGGGGGGCCCACAGCCTCAAGGGCATCTCGGCCATGTGCGGGTTTTCCCAGATCACCGAGGTGTCCCACAAGACCGAGACGCTCCTCGACGCGATCCGCATGGGGCGGGTGGGGTGCTCCCGGCCCGTCATGGACCTCCTCTACCAGAGCGTGGACCTCCTCAAGACCCTCTGCGCCCGGCTGGCCGGCGGGGGGGAGCCCGAGGATCCCACGGTGCCGGGGTTCGTGGAGCAGTTGATCCGGGCGGCCGAAGGCGCACAGGCCGCCCAGGAGGACGAGTTGGCCGGGCTCGGCCTCGGCGACGACGTGCTGGCGGTGCTTACCGAGTACGAGCGGCACCGCCTCGAGGCCACGCTCAAAAACCCCAAACGTGCCCTGGTCCGGGTGCGGGTGGCGTTTCCGTTCGAAACCTTCGACACCGACCTCGAGGCCCTGAACGCCACGCTCAAGGAGCTCGGGGAGATCATCTCGACCCTGCCGGGGGCCGGCGACGCCGCCCCCGACCGCATGGAGTTCCAGCTCCTCGTGGGGCTCAAGGCCGAGGTGGAGGCCGCCCGGAGCGCGGTCGCCCTTCACGGGGCCGACCTCGAGGTCCTGGGGAGCCCCCCGGCCGCGCCGGCTCCGGCGGCGCCCGAACCGGCGCCCCCGCCGGAACCCGCGGCGGCCGAGCCCCCGTCGCCCCCCCGGCCTTCCGGGGGGGAAGGACTCCGGAGCCTGAGCCAGTCGATCCGGGTGGACCTCGCCAAGCTCGACGCCCTCATGAACCTGGTGGGGGAGCTGGTGGTCACCCGCAGCCACATCCATCTCGTCGTGGACCGGCTCCGGCAGGAGCAGGGCCTCACCGGGGACGTGCTCGAGCTGGCGAAGGCCCAAAAGGCCCTCGACCGGCGGCTCGCCGAGCTCCGGGAGGCCGTGATGGAGGTGCGGATGGTGCCCCTGGGGCAGCTCTTCTCCAAGCTCCAGCGCACCCTCCACAAGATCCTGCGCACCGTGGGCAAGGAGGTGGACCTCGAGGTGAAGGGCGCCGAGACCGAGATCGACAAGCTGATCGCCGAGGAGCTGAGCGATCCCCTGATCCACGTGATCCGAAACGCCGTGGACCACGGCATCGAGCCTCCCGAGGAGCGGGAGGCGAAGGGAAAGCCCCGCAGGGGCCGGATCGAGCTCGCGGCGTACCAGAGGGGAAACCACGTGGTCATCGAGGTGGCCGACGACGGGGCCGGGATCTCCCGGGAGCGGGTGCTCCGCAAGGCGGTGGAACGGGGGCTGGTGGAGCCCGGCGCCGAGCTCACGGACAAGGAGGTGTTCGATCTGCTGTTCCAGCCGGGGTTCTCCACCAAGGACCAGGCCACCGAGATCTCGGGCCGGGGGGTCGGCATGGACGTGCTGCGGAAGAACATCGCCCGGCTGTCCGGCATGATCGAACTGGCAAGCGACGAGGGGCAGGGCACGAAGGTCACCGTGGTGCTCCCCATCACGATGGCGATCATCCAGGCCCTCATCGTGCGCACGGGGGACGCCCGCCTCGCGGTGCCCCTGAACAGCGTGCTCGAGACCGTGTCGCTGGCCGAGGCGGACACCGACCGGATCGAGGGGCGGCCGGTGTTGCGGTTGAGGGCCGATACGCTCCCGCTGGTGCGCCTGGATCGGGCCCTGGGGATCTCGGACGCCGGGGAGTCCGACAGCGGCTACGCCGTGGTGGTGGGCGTGGCGGAGAAGCGGATGGCGTTCGCCGTGGACGAACTGCTGGTGCAGCAGGACGTGGTGATCAAAAGCCTCGGGTCCCGGCTCAAGGGGGTGCCCGGGATCGCCGGCGCCACGGACCTGGGGGACCAGAGGCCGATCCTGGTCGCCGACGTCGCGTCCCTGGTGAAGGAGGCGGCGGCCCATGCCTGACGCGGGCGAGCGCCTGGCTCGGTGGCGGGAGCGGCTCCGGGCCGCCCTGGACGCCGACGCGGCCTCCGAGGCCGGGGGACCGGAGGAGCGCCCCGGGTCCCGGCTCGAGTTTCTCGAGGTGGAGGCGGCGGGCGAGCGGTACGGGTTCCCGGTGGGTTCGGTGGCCGAGATCCTCCGGTCCCGGCCGGTGACCCCGGTCCCCCGGACGCCACCGTGGGTGCTCGGCGTGGCGAGCCTGCGGGGTGCGATGCTGCCGGTGGTGGACCTGGCGACGCGGCTGGGGATCGGGCCCGGCGGGGAGGCCCCGCAGGAACGGATCGTGGTGGTGCGGGACGGGGACGAGACCATGGGGTTCCGGGTGGCGCGGGTGGTGGGCGTGGTGCGGCTCGACCCGGCCCATATCCGGGACGGCGCGGACGAGCCCTTCCTCGCGGGCATGGCGCGGGACCCGGAGGGCCGGACCCTGGGGATCCTGTCCCCGGAGGAACTGTGTGCCTTTCGGGCCGAGGAGGCCGGATGACCGAGGGAGCCCTTCAGTTCCTGTGCGTGGTGGTGGGGGGGCGGTGGTTCGCCTTCGACATCCGGGTGGTCCGGGAGATCCTGCCCCCCCGGCCCCTGGTGCCGGTGCCGGGGGCGCCGCCCGAGCTCCGGGGGGTGTTCAACCTGCGCGGGGAGCTTGTGCCGGTGGCGGATCTGCACCGGATCCTGGGAGAGGCCGGCCCGCCCGAGGAGGGGGAGGAGGCGAAGCTCCTGGTGGTGCGGTGCCGGGGGCGCACCTTCGCCGTGGGGGTGGATCGGCTGGGCGAGGTGGAGACGGTGCCCCCCGAGGGCCTGGAGCCCATTCCCGGGGTGGAGGACCCGGCCCGGGGGCTCGTGGTGGCCATGTTCCGGCGGAGGGCGGCGGCCGACGACGTCGTGCTGGTGATCCGGGCGGGCGCGGTGCTGCCCGATCCGGTGGACGAGGAGGTGATCCATGGAGCGCTCTGACGCGCGGTGGTGGGCCGCGGCCGGCATCCTGGCCGGCGCCTCGGCCGCGGCGGGTCTGGCCTTCGGCACCTGGGCGCTCGCCGCGGCGGCCGCGGCCGGGGCGGGGCTCGGGGTGGTGGCCGGGCGGGCGGCACGGGCCGCCTGGGCCAACCGGGAGGCGGAACTCGCGGCCGCGGTCCGGGATCCCGATCGGCCTCGGCCCGCCTGGCTGGGCGAGCTTCTGGACGAACTGGAGGGGGAGCGCCGGGCGAGGGCCGAGGCCGAGGCGCGCGCCGCGGCGGCCGAGGCCGAGGCCGCCGCGATCCGCCAGGCCGCCGAGGCCGAACGGGCGGAGGTGCGCGCGGCCATCCGGGAGGCGCTCGCGGCGGCGGAGGCGGCGGAACCCGGCGAGAACCCGTGCCACCTCCTCGACCCCGTGGTCTCCGACCTTCTCGCCCACGCCGAGGAGCAAAAACGGGGAATCGACGATCTGGCCGGTGCGCTCGCGGGGTGGGTCGGCCGCATGGGGTCGGCCGCCCGGGAGTGGGGCGAGGCCGCCGGGGCCCTGGAGGCCTTTTCGGCCTGGCACGGGGAGGCGGTGGAGGCCCTGCGGGCGCTGGAGGCGCTGCGTTGGCCCGCGACCGGCGTGCCGGAGTTCGAGGCGTTGGCCGAGGCGGCGGGGCCGGTGGTCCAAGGACTGGAGGACTGCGTGCAACGGTTTGAACGGCTGCGGGCCCGGTGGGACGAAGCCACCCTGGCCATCGGGACCCTGGGGGAGCGCATCCAGTCGGTGGGGGCGATCCTCACGGTGATCGAGGACGTGACCGAGCAGACGAACCTGCTGGCCCTGAACGCCGCCATCCTGGCGGCCCAGGCCGGGGAGCACGGCCGGGGGTTCGCCGTCGTGGCCGACGAGATCCGGGATCTGGCCGAGCGGACCGCCGAGTCGACGAAGGAGATCGGAACCCTCGTGGAGACGATCCAGGGGGAGTCGGCCCGCGCCGTCCGGCTTCTGAACGACGAGCGCACCGCCCTGGCCGACGGCGTCGAGGGGCTCGCGCGGGCGGTGGGGGACGCCACCGGATGGGTCCGGAGCCTCGAGGGGGTCCGGGAGGCCCTGACCGCATGGGCGTCCGGGATCGAGGCCGTCCGCCGGGGGGTGGAGGAGGCCACGGCGCGGTTCGGGGAGGCTCCGCCCCTTCCGGCCGCCCCGGCGGTACCGGAGGTGCCCGAGGATGTGGACGCGCTGGGCCTCGGGAAGGTCCGGGACCTGTGCGAGGAGGGGGCGTTTCTGGCCGGGCGGCTCCGGGACGCGGTGGAGGAGGCCGCCGCCGAGCACGGGCAAAGCCCGCCGGACCCGGCAGCGGTGCTCGAGCCGTTGCGCCGGTTCGTCGGGGACGGAGGCGCATCATGACCCTGGGGCTTCGCGTCCGGATCACGGCGGCCGTGGCGGCGGTCCTCCTGCTGGGGAGCGGCACGGCATTCGTGTGGTACGCCGTCTACCGGTACAACGGGGTCGAGGCCGAGGCCGTCCACTACGGCCGGGCCCTGGCCGACGGGCTTGCGGCCGCGGTGGAGTCGCATCTGACCGAGATGGACGTGGGCGGGTTGCGCCACACGCTCGGGACCATGGCCTCCACCGGGCTCTACGAGTCGGCCGCGGTGGTGGGCCGGAGTGGCCGGATCTTGGCCGCGTTCCCGGAGCTGCCGGAGCGGGTGGACCCGGCCGAGGAGCCCCGGTGCGCCGGATGTCACGGGCGAAAGCCGTCCCTTCCCTACGAGCACCTGGACCGCACCGTGGAGGATCACCCGGTGGCCCGGGTGTTCCGTCCCATCGCCAACGGCCCCGCCTGCCGCGGGTGCCACCCCGGGGACGAGGCGGTCCTGGGCTACCTGTTGCTCGACGCCGCGGTGGGAACCCCCTACCGGAGGCTCCGGCGGGAGGCCTGGACGGTGCTCGGCGCCGGGGGGCTCACGATCGCCCTCGTGCTGGCGGGCACCTTCCTCGCCGTGCACGCCCTGGTGACCCGGCGGCTCGACCGGCTGGCCGGGGCGGTGGAGCGGTTCGAGGCGGGGGAACCCCTGGACGACGTGGCGGAGACCCGCGACGACGAGTTGGGCCGGGTGGAGCGCGCCCTGGTGCGGGCGGCCGCCCGGCGGCGGGAGATCCTCGATGAGGTTTCGGGCCTCGCCTCCATGCTGCGGGACCGGAGCGTGGAGGTGCAGTTGGCCCTGAGCCGGGTGCGCGAGGGGGTCCAGCGGGGCCGCACCGCGGCCGAGGCCATTCTCACGGCCGTGCAGGGCCTCGACCAGGCCATGGAGGACACCCGGGCCCACCTGGACGCCATCGCCTCGTCCACGAGCGACAACTCCACGAGCCTCGTGGAGATGTCGGCCAGCATCGACGAGGTGGCCGGGAGCGCCGACCAGCTGGCCCAGCAGGTCTCGGCCACGGCCGCGAGCGTGCTCCAGATGGTCCGGTCCATCGGCGAGGTGGCCGAGAACGTGGAGGGGCTGGCCCGGGAGACCGAGCTGACGGTGTCGTCCATGAACCAGATCGACGCCTCCACCCGGCAGATCGAGAAGAGCGCCCGGGAGGCGGCGGAGCTCGGGGCGCGCGTGGCCGAGGCCGCCGAGGCCGGGGCCCGGGCCGTGGAGGCCACGCTGGGCGGCATCCACGACTCCTACGAGGTGATCCACGACACGGCCCGGGTCATGGCCGAGCTCGCCGAGGCGAGCCGCGCCATCCGGCGGGTGGTGAAGATCATCAACGAGATCAACGACAAGACGAAGCTCCTCGCGCTCAACGCGGCGATCATCGCGGCCCAGGCGGGCGAGCACGGCAAGAGCTTCGCCGTGGTGGCCCACGAGATCCAGGGGCTGTCCGACCGCACCTCGGCGAGCACGGGGGAGATCTTCCGGCTGGTTCGGAGAATCCAGGACCAGGCCGAGGCGGCCAACGAGGCCGTGGCCCGGGGGCAGTCGGCCACCGCCCGGAGCGTGGAGCTCGCCGAGACCGCCGGCCAGGCCCTGCGCCACATCCTGGAAACCGCCCGGACCTCCAACGAGATGAACCAGCGGATCCTGGCAGCCACCCAGGAACAGGCCCGGGGCAGCCAGAGCGTGGTGGGGTCGATGCAGCAGGTGGCGGCCATGGTGGAACACATCCGGCAGGCCGCCCGCGAACACCGAAACAGCGGCGACCTGGTGAGCCAGTCCACCGAGATCATGCGCGACCTCACCGAGCAGGTGAAGCTCGCCACCGCCGAGCAGGCCGAGGTGAGCCGCTACATCTCGGACGCCGTGTCCGCCATCGACCGGAACCTCCAGGACCTCCTCGGGGCCGTGGAGCGGGAGCGGGAGGAGACGGAGCGGATCCTCTCCCACATGCAGGAGCTCTCGGCCCGCACCGGCGACCAGGACGCGGGGGTCCAGGGCGTGGAGGAGGTGATCCGGGAGCTCCAGGCCCAGATCGAGGGGCTCGACCGGAGGGCCCGGACCCTCCTGGGGGGAGGGGAGGGGGCATGAAGAAGGCCCGGGTGCTGGTGGTGGACGACAGCCCCTACGTGCGCCGGTTTCTGCGGGAGGCCCTGGAGGGCGAACCCTGGGTGGCCGGGGTCGAGGGCGCCACCAACGGCCAGACCGCCTTGGCCAAGGCCCTCCACGCCCCCCCCGACCTGGTGACCCTCGATCTCCACATGCCGGTCATGGACGGGTTCACGTTCCTGCGGCTCTTCCGCCAACGGTCCCGGGCGCCCGTTCTGGTGGTGAGCGCGTACTCCGACCTGGAGAACGTGGAACGGGCCATGGACCTCGGGGCCAACGGGTTCGTCTCGAAGCCCGAGGACCCGTACCGGGACCTCGAGGCCATCGTGGAGGAGGTGCGGGCCAAGGCCCGCGGCGCCTTGGGGCTCTGGGCCGAGCCGACGTCGGCGCCGGCCCCGGAACGCCCGGCCGCCCCCGAACCCGGGGCCTACCCGGTGCTCGCCATCGGGGCCTCGTCCGGCGGGCCGCCCGGGCTCCAGTATCTGCTCTCCGCGCTTCCGGCCGAGCCCCGGGCCGCGGTGCTCATCGCCCAGCACATGCCCCCCGGGTTCACCGAGGCCTTCGCCAGGCGGCTGGACCGGGTGCTCCCCTTCCCGGTTCGGGAGGGGCGCGAGGGGGCGCCGGTGCGGCCCGGGGAGGTCTGGATCGCGCCGGGGGGGCGCCACATGGTGGTCCGGGAGGGGCCGGGGGGGAGCCGCCTCGGCCTCGAGGAGGCCGCCGGAAGCCTCTACAGCCCCAGCGTGGACCGGCTCTTTGAGACCGCGGCCGAGGCCTTCGGGCCCCGGCTTACGGCCGTGGTGCTCACCGGGATGGGGCGCGACGGTGCCCAGGGGGTTCGGGCCGTGAAGGCCCGCGGGGGGAGGGTGATCGCCGAGTCGGCCCGCACGGCGCTGGTCCACGGCATGCCCCGGGAGGCCGCGGCCACCGGCTGCGTGGACGAGGAGCTGCCCCTGCCCGAGATCTCGCTCCGGGTGCTCGCCCTCGCGGCCGGGGAGCGGCTCAACGGATCCAGAGTCCCCGCGTAAACCGGGGATCGGGTACCTCGTCGGGCGCCAGGTGCCCGAACTCCTCCTCCAGCAACCCGAAGCAGTCCCGCACGAACTCCTCCAGGAACATCCGGTCGGTGCCCTCCAGGGGCATGAGGAGTTCCACCCACTCCACCGAGGCCTCCACGAGGGAGGGCTTCACCCTCCGGGGCGGGCGGTCCTCCTCCCACACCCGGCCCAGTCCCTCCCGGGCCCTCTCCCGGGGGACGGGGGCGAACCGGAATCCCCGGTCCAGGGCCGCGTTCACGAGGGCCGTCAGAAACACCGTGGAGGTCTTGAGCAGTTCGGGTTCGAGGTCCCGCAGCGCGTTCTTGCAGTCCTCGAGCCGGAGGTCCACCACGGAGAGCAGAAACCGTCCCAGGAACTCCGCCTTGTCCACGGCCCGCACGGCCCGGTCCACCTCGGCCAGGGCCTGGAACTCCCGGTAGGCCGGAGAGGCGTCCTCGCCCTGGTACCACAGGGGATGGGGCCGCAGGAGCCCGTCGAGGATCTCGCCGAGGGGGGGGTCGAGGAACAGGAGCCGCTCCTTGTGCCCCTCGGGCCAGCCCCTACGGAACACGTGGCGCGCCCGGTTGCGGGCCTCGGCGACCCGCGACCACCCGGCCCGAAACAGATGCTGGAGCCAGTGGCGCTCCAGGAGCCGCGCCGCGGCCTCCTCGTCGGGCCCGGCCAGGGCCTCGAGCCCGATGGCCAGGTACCCGGCCACCTTCGAAAGGGCCCGGCCGTAACTCTCCAGCCGGTCCAGGTCGAGCCGGTCGGCCACCAGCACCCGGTTCGTGAGGGTGGCGAGCTCGGTCTGGATGGATTCGGCCACCGCCGGGTCCCGCACCCGGGCGAGGGCCCGCACGACCAGGTCGGGGGCCACCGAGGGCGCGGCGATGGGGTAGCGGGGCGCGGCCTCCGGCTCCCCGTCGGGGTCGGGGACGAGGGCGGGGCTCCGCACCGGCAGCTCGGCCGCGCTCGAGACCGCCAGGGGCACGTACACCTCCATCGCCTCGTCCCACTCGGGAAACCCGCGCACCGCGAGCCGGCGGACCCGCTCCTGGTACACGTGCTCCTCGAGCTCGGCGTCCACCTCCCGGTGGAGCGCCTCCATGAGCCGGAGGTATCGGTCGGGGTCCTTCTCCCGGAGCACCAGGAGGAGCGAGCGCACAAGCCCCTCCCGGTCCTTCGGGCAGCGCACGTAGTAGAACCCGTCCACCGTGATGGGGGCTCGGCCCTTTCCCTCCTGAAAGGGGTCGTCGTCCGGGTCCTGGGGCCGCACCACCCGCACCATCTGCCCCAGGTACAGGGTGAGGTCGGCGAGTTCGAGTTGGGAGAGCCACCGGCCGAGCGGGGCCTCGCCGCAGGAGGCCAGGAGCTCGAGCCACGGCCCCACCCGGGCGGGTCGGACCCGGTCGCCCCTCCAGAGTTCCAGGTCCAGAAAGAACTCCACCTGCTCCGTGCGGGCGTGGGCCAGCACCAGGGGCACGTGGTCCGGGTCCATCTCTTTGAGGGTGAAGTAGAGTTCCTCGGGGGGCATCAGGGCCACCACGGCCGGAAGGTGCGTGCTCGCCAGCAGCCGCTCCTCCCGGGCCTCGCCCCGTAGGCTCAGGATCTCGTCGAGTTCCCGCCGAAGCGGGGTGGCGACCACCACCCCCCGCCCGGTCGGCGTGAGCGCGTCGGTCATCGGAACCTGCCCTTTCTGGGGGTGTCCGGCGTCGGGTCGTTCGGTTCGCAGGGCAAGAAGCCTAGCACGCCCGCGCGCCGGCCCGCCAGGGCCGGTTGCCGGGGCCCCGGGAACCCGATACCATCGCCGGCTTGGCGGCTTGGCGCGGTAGTGCCGCGGGAATGGCGCGGACGTCCCCGCACGGGGCGATCGGAGGAGAACAGGGTGAAACGGATACGAAATGCGCGATCCGCACGGGTCGGCGCGGCGCTCGTGGGGCTGGGGCTCCTGGGGGCCGTGGCGGCCTGGGCGAGCCCCGGCGGCTCCCTCGAGGGCCGGGTCCAGGAATACCGGCTGGCGAACGGGCTCACCGTGCTCGCCCTTCGCAGGGGCATCGCGCCGGTGGTGAGCCTGCAGATGACCTTCCGGGTCGGCGGGGTCGATGAACCCTCGGGCCACACCGGCATGGCCCATCTCCTGGAGCACCTCCTCTTCAAGGGGACCCGCACCCTGGGCACCCGGGACTGGGCCCGGGAGCGGCCGCTCCTGGAGGAGATCGAGCGGGTGGGCCGGGCCTTGGACCGGGAGCGCCGGAAGGGCGACCGGGCCGACCCGGCCGAGGTAGCGCGCCTCCGGGAGGAACTCGGCCGCCTTCAGGAGAGGCACCGGGAACTCGTGGTCAAGGACGAGATCGACGCCATCTACACCCGAAACGGCGCCGTGGGGTTCAACGCGTTCACGAGTTCGGATCTCACGAGCTACATCGTGAGCCTGCCGTCGGACCGCCTGGAGCTGTGGGCCCGCATCGAGTCGGAGCGCATGCGCGACCCGGTGCTCCGGGAGTACTACGTGGAGCGCGAGGTGGTGATCGAGGAGCGGCGCCAGCGCTACGGCTCCGACCCCGACGGGCGGCTCTACGAGGCGCTCCTGTCCACGGCGTTCGTGGCCCATCCCTACCGGGACCCGGTGATCGGCTGGCCCTCGGACCTGGAGACCCTGGACCTCGGGGCGACCCGGGAGTTCTTCCGCCGGTACTACGGGCCGGACAACTGCGTCGTGGTGGCCGTGGGCGACGTGGATCCGCCCGCGTTCTTCCGCCTGGTGGAGCGCTATTTCGGCGATCTGGAGCCCCGGGGGGCGCCGGACGACCGGCCGATCACCCGGGAGCCGCCCCAGCCCGGCCCCCGGCGGGCCGAGGTGTGGTTCGACGCCGAGCCCCGGCTCGCCGTGGCGTTCCACAAGCCCACGCTCCCCCACCGGGACGACTACGTGTTCGACGTGATCGAGGCCGTGTTGACCGACGGCCGTAGCTCCCGGCTCGTGCGCGAGCTCGTGGACCGCCGCCGGATCGCGGCCTCGGTGAGCGCCGCCAACGGGCTTCCGGGCGCCCGGTACCCGAACCTCTTCGCCGTGTTCCTGACCCCGCTCCAGGGGGTTGCGCCCGAGGAGGCCGAGCGGGCCCTCCTGGGGGAACTCGACCGCCTGGGCCGGGAGCCGCCCACCCCGGAGGAGCTCGAGCGGGTGCTCCGGCGGCTCGAGGCCGACCGGGTGAAGAGCCTCCTCTCGAACGGCGGGCTCGCCCGTCGGCTCGCCTACTTCCAGGCCGTGGCCGGCGACTGGCGCTACATCGAGGAGCACCCCAAGGTGCTTCGTACCATCACCCCTGAGGAGGTGGCCCAGGTGGCCCGACGCTATTTCACGCCCGAAAACCGCACCGTGGTGGTGCTCCGGCCGGGCCGGGAGGGGCAGCCATGAGGCCCGCGTCCCTGCGGGCTCTGGCCCTTGCGGTTGGGATCCTGACCCTCGCCGCCTGCGCCGGGCGCCGGCCCCTGGATCCCCGGACGGCGGTCTATCCCCCGCCCCGGCTGCCCGAGATCGAGGTCCAGGGCGGCCGGCTCGACCCCGGGGGGGCCGAGTGGTTCTGGGTGGAGGACCACGACGTGCCCTTGATCCGCCTCTATCTGGCGGTTCGGGGGGGCGAGGTGTACGACCCGCCCGAGCTCGCGGGGCTCGCCCGGGTGGCGAGCCTGGCCTGGCGGACCGGGGGCGCCGGGGATCTGGACCCCGAGGCGTTCGACCGGGCGCTGGAGAACCGGGGCATGGACCTCTCGGTGCATCTGGGCCGGGACAAGGGCTGGATCACCCTGGCCGTGCTCCCCGAGGACCTGGACCGGGGGCTCGACCTCCTGGCGAAGCTCCTCTGGGAACCGGCGCTTCGGGCCGACCGGGTCGACTGGGCCAAGGCCCAGGTGGCCGAGGCCCTGCGCCGGGAGGCCGACGAGCCCCAGAGCCTGGGGTTCCGGGAGATGCGGCGGGCCCTGTTCCGGGGCCACCCCCGGGGCCGGGTGCCCACCGAGGAGACGGTGGGCCGGATCGGCCGGGACGACCTCGTGGCGCTCCACCGCCGGCTGGTCTCGGAGGGAACCTGGGCCCTGGGCGCGGTGGGGGATTTCGAGCCCGAAGCCCTGCGGGAGAGGCTTGCGGCCCGGTTCGGCCGGCTTCCCGGCCGGGGAGGCGCGTTCCCGCTCCTGACGCCCCCGGTGGAACCGCAGCCGACCGTGGTGATCGTGCCGAAGGCGCTCCCCCAGACCACGGTGATCTGGGCCCGCATCGGGCCCGAGCGGTTGTCGGAGGATTTCGCCGCCCTGGAGGTGTGCGACCACGTGCTGGGCTCCGGCGGGTTCACGGCCCGGCTCGTCCGGGAGATCCGCTCCAACCGGGGGCTGGCCTACAGCGTGGGGAGCTTCTACCAGGCCCTGCCCCGGTTCGGGGTGCTGGGGGCCTACGGGCTCACGAAAACCGAGAGCGCGGGGGACGTGGTGGACCTCATGCGGGCCGAGATCCGGAACCTGGCCGACGGCATCACCGCGGCCGAGGTGGAGGAGGCCCGACGCAGCCTCGTGACCCGCCACGTGTTCCGGTACGACGACCCGGCGAACCTGGTGCGCGACCGCCTGGAAAATCTCCTCGACGGCCTCCCCCTGGATCTCGGGGAACGCTACCCGGACGAGGTCGCGGCCGTGACCCTCGA
>CAZUYO010000048.1:1339-13333 GCA_964624725.1 uncultured Thermodesulfobacteriota bacterium | reverse complement strand
TCGGCGGATCTCGGGCGCGCGGCGGGGGTTTTGGGCGCCGACCCCCGGGGGTGGGTGTTCGGGGGGGGCGAGGACTACGAGCTCCTGTTCTCCGCGCCCCCGGGGCGGCGCGGGGCGGTGGAAACCCTGGCCCGAGCCGCCGCCACCCCCGTGTGGCGGATCGGCCGGTTCACCCCAGAGCCCGGGGTTCGGGTCCTCGCCCACGGCGCCCCCTGGGCGCCCCGCCGGGCCGGCCACGACCACTTCCGGTCCGGGTGACCCACCCGCCATGCCTTCCCTGCCCCGGTTCCCCCACCCCTGGGACGATCTGGCCTGGTTCCGGCGGCTCGCCGAGGCCGTCGACCAAGAGGCCGGTCTGGATCTTCGGGCCTACAAGGAAACGGCGATCGTGCGGCGGGTGCGGGCCCGGTGCAAGGCGCTCGCCCTGCCGGACCCGGAGGCCTACGCCGCGTTTGCGGCCGCGAACCCCGAGGAGGCCCGGCGCCTCGCCCGGAGCCTCAGCGTCGCGGTCTCCGGGTTCTTCCGCGACCCGGCGGCCTTCGCGGCCCTGGGCCGGCTCCTGCCGGAGCTCGCCGCCCCCAAGCCCCCCGGGGCGCCACTGCGGCTCTGGAGCCTCGGGTGCTCCCGGGGCCAGGAGGCCTTCTCCCTGGCGGCCACGGCCCTCGGGACGCTTCCCCCCGGCCGTCCGTTCGAGGTGCTGGGCACCGACCGGGACGAAGGAGCCCTGGCCCAGGCCCGAACCGGGGAGTACGGGGAACGGGAGGTGGAGGGCCTTTCGGAGGTGCAGCGCGCCCGGGTCCTCGAGCCGGCCGGGGAAGGCCGGTGGCGGGTGCGCCCCGGGGTGCGAGCCCGGGTGCGGTTTCGGGCCGCCGACCTCCTGGACCCGGCCACCTACCCCGAGGGGCAGGACCTCGTGGCCTGCCGGAACGTGCTCATCTACCTGCGCCGGCCGGTCCAGACCTGGGTGCTGGAGCACCTGGCCCGGGCGCTCCAGCCGGGGGGCGCCCTGGTCCTCGGCACGAGCGAGACGCTCCTCGGCCTGGGGGCCGATCGGTTCGACCCCTGGGACGCGCGGCTCAGGATCTACCGGAAGCGGGGGTGACGGGGAAACGGGTTTCGCCCCGCGTCGACCGGGCCGATAGCGTGCCGCCTCCGGAGTCGGACCGCAGCCGGAACCAAGAGGACAGAGGAGGACGGCAGGAAGGAATTTCGGTGGGGGGGCGGCGCCGTCCGCATCTCGAACGGGTTCGCCGCCTTCCGGCCGAGCCGCCTGGCCGCCTCGCCGCCCAGCCGCCCATCCTTCGCTTACGGCCGCGCCGGCCGGTACCCGCCCTGGGGCAGGGCCTCGGGGCTCTTGAACACGAACTCCACCCGGCGGTTTCGGGCCCGGCCCTCGGGGGTGTCGTTGGGGGCGATGGGCCGGCTGTCGGCGAACCCCACGGCCACGAGCCGGGCGGGGTCGGCCCCGCGCTCCACGAGGTACCGCAGGGCCGCCGTGGCCCGGGCGGAACTGAGCTCCCAGTTGGAGGGGAACCGCTCGGTGTGGATCGGCACCGAGTCGGTGTGGCCCAGGATGTACAGATCGAAGGTGTACTTCTTGATGAGCGCGGCGATCCGGTCCAGCACGGCCGCGGCCTCGGGCTTGAGCTCGGCCGAGCCTGACGGGAAGAGGAGCTTCCCCTCGACCCGCACGGTGACCCCCTCCTCGTCCATGGTCACCTCGGCCGCGCCCCCCAGCTCCTGAAACAGGGCCTGCACGATGCTCAGGAACTGCTGCATCGACATGCCCTGCTCCTCGGACTGCCCCTGGCCCTCCTCCTTCATGGTCTGCTCGAGCATCTGCTCGATCGGGGTCTGGGACCGGGCCATGTAGTCGCCCCAGGTCTCCTTCTGCACCCCGAAGGCGTCCTTGACGCTCCCGAGCATCTCCCGAAACTTCACCACGTCCATGTTGGCGAAGGACAGAAGCAGCACGAAGAAGGTCAGCAGCAGGGTGGACATGTCGGCGAAGGTCGCCATCCACGCCGGCGCCCCCTCCTCGGCCTCTTCCTGGGGGCCCTTGTTCAGGAGTTCGTCCATCTAGGCCGCCTCCCCGGCCGCCTCGCCGCCACCGCCGCCGTCGCGTTTTTCCTTCCGCATGGTCGGGGCGATGAAGGCCTCGAGCTTGTCCTTCAGCACCTTGGGGTTGGCGCCCTGCATGATCGAGATGATCCCCTCGGTGATCACCTGCTTTGCCAGGGCCTCCTCCTTGCTCCGGTACTCGAGCTTGTTGGCGATGGGCAGGCACACGAGGTTCGCGATCAGGGCCCCGTAGAGGGTCGTGAGGAGCGCCACCGCCATGGACGGCCCGATGGACGAGGGGTCGTCCAGGGCCCGAAGCATCTGCACCAGCCCGATCAGGGTGCCGATCATCCCGAACGCCGGGCCCATGGCCCCCATCTGCTTGAACACCTTCTGGCCGATGGCGTGGCGCTCCTGGGTGAAGCTCACGTCGGTGGACATGATGAACCGGATGAGCTCCTCCTCGTTGCCGTCCACGGCGAGCTGGATCCCCTTCTTGAGGAACGGATTGGTGATCTCCTTCTCGGCGTCCTCCAGGGCCAGGATGCCGTTGGTGCGGGCCAGGCGCGACAGGCTCACCATCTGGTCGATGATCTCGTCGAGGTTCCAGGTGTCCTCCTTGAACGCCTTGACCGCCACCTTGACCGCGCCGATCACGGTGCGCATCGGGAACATGATGAAGGTCACCGCGATCACGCCGCCCACGACGATGAGCACCGAGGGGATGTCCACGAACGCCAGCGGCGCCCCGCCGAGCACGATGGCCGACAGGATGAGAACCACCCCGAGAGCCAGGCCGATGATGGTTGCCAGATCCATGGAACGCGTCTCCCTAGCGGGTTCGATGTGCGGACCTTCTTTCTGTTCGGCGGCTTCCCCGAAAACTTGAGCCCCGCCCGTTCCCGCATCGCCCGGCCCCGTCTGGCGTTTTTGCGAAGTTCTGTGGTACGAATCCCCCATCTTCTCCCACGGGACCCGACATGCGCCCCTTCGCCTTTGTCCTCTTGTCCTTCCTCATGTTTCCCGGCACCGCGTGGGCCGTGCAGCGGCACTCCGGCGAGGGGCTCGTGGCCCACGAGATCGCCCACCTCGCCCTGGCCCTCGCCCTGGCCCAGTTCGCGCTCCAGGCCCGGCGGAGCTGGGCCGCAGGCGGCCGGCTCCTGGCCTGGGGCGCCGTCCTGTTCGGGCTCTGGAGCCTGTGGGCCTTCACGAGCCACCTCCTTCCCGGCTACCCGGTCTGGGCACGGGACCACCTGATCCTGGTGCCGGCGTTCTTCCTGCTCTGGAGGGGCATCCGGGCCCGGGCGCGGGAGCCCCGGCCGTGAGCGGGCTCCTGGCGACGGGCATCGACCGGGCCGGGGCCCTGGCCGCCCTGGCGCTGGCGCTGATGTTCCACCGGGAGACCCGCCGGCTTCCCCGCAGCGTGGACGGGGTGTACCTGCGGTGGTTCGGCGGCCTGGTCGTACTGTTCGCCTTGGCCCGCTTCGTGTCCCACCTGGGCGTGCCGGTGCTGGCCGCGCGCTGGCCGGTGGCCGAGGGGCTCTACCCCTACACGGGCGCCCTCAACACGGTGCTGTTCGCGGGGCTCGCCGTGGCCACCTGGTTCCATCGCCAGACCGCCGCGTTCCAGCGGGTGGTGGAGGAGGAAAAGGACCGCCTGCGGCGCGACCTCGCGGGAACCCAGATCGAGCTCCAGGCCCACCGAGACCGGCTGGCCCGGGCGGTGGACACCGCCCGGGAGATCCTGCGGGGGGTGGTGGAGCGGGGAGAGTACGGGCAGCGGTTCCCCAATCCCGACGCCCCGGCCTGCTGGGAGCGTTTTCCCTGCCCCGACGAGACCTGCGAGGCCCGGGGCCGCACCGACGAGCGCTGCTGGCGGATCCGGGGCGGGGCCGAGGCCGACCGGCCGTGCCGGTTTCCCAGGTGCGCCGAATGCCCGGTGTACCGGGAGGCCACGGCGGGCGAGATCGGGGCCCTGGCCGAGACCGTGAACGATCTCCTCTTTCTCCTGGACCGCGAGGCCCGGGACCGGCGGCTTTTTCTCTCGGCCCTGAGCCACGACATCCGGGGTCAGCTCGGATCGGTCCGGGGCTTCCTGGACCTCCTGGCCAGCCCGGAAACCCCGGAGGCCGAGCCGGGCGAGATCCTGTCGCTCGCCCGGTTCTCCCTGGAGCGGGTCATGCATCTCGCCGAAACCCTGGTGCTCGAGGGGCGGGCGAAGGCCGGGGCCCTCGCCCCTTCGCCCTGCCCCTTCGACGCCGTCGCCGCCCTCCAGCGCCTGGCCCGGACCTTCGGGCCCCAGGCCCGCCTGCGGGGCGTGGAGATCCGCACGGAACCCGGCGCCCCCCGGCCAGCGGGCGTCCAGGCCGACCCGATGATGGTGGAGCGGGCCGTCGCGAACCTCCTGGACAACGCCCTCAAGCACGCCCCGCGGGGAAGCCGGGTGACCCTGGAGGCCCGGGGCACCCCCACCGGGGGGCTTCGGATCGAGGTCCGGGACGAGGGCCCGGGGGTCCCGCCGGAACGCCGCGACGAGGTGTTCCGGCCGTTTCGCGGATGGGACGAGCGGGGAACCGGCCTGGGCCTCTTCGTGGTGGCCGCCGTGGCCCGGGCCCACGGCGGCCGGGCCGGGGTCGGGGAGGGCCCGGGCGGCCGGGGCAGCCGGTTCTGGATCGAGCTTCCACCGGTGCCCCCGCAAGGGGAGGCCGGGACCGAGTCGGGTTGAACCACGGAGGGCACGGAGGGGTTGAAGGCGGTTGGCCGCCCGGCCGCCCAGCCGCCCAGCCGCCTCGCCGCCCAGCCTAGAGACCGCACACCGACGACCGGAGACCGAATCCATGTCCGAAACGCCGGGTGGAAAGGGAAGCCTCGCCTTCTTCGGCCTGTGGCTCCTGCTGCACGAGAAGGCCGACGACTGGATCCGCGACGCGATCCGCCGGGCCCGGGAGACGCCCGAGGACGTCCGGGACGAATACGAGCGGTTCCTCCTGGCCGTGGACCGGGAAAAGGAGCTTCTCAAGGGCGTGGTGGGCCGCATGGCGGCGAACCAGATCCGGGCCCTGGGGTTCCTGGGCCCCGAGGAGGCGCGGGCTCTCCGCGACGAACTCCGGGAACTGCGGGAGCGGCTCCGGGCCCTGGAGGAACGCCTCGACCGGATGGGGGATGGAACCCCGTAAGGGTGCGCCCTGGGCCCGGGCGGTTCGGCGGTTCCTGGAACGGGCGGGGCCCGGGTTCGTGAAGCTGGGCCAGGTGCTGTCGGTGCGGCCCGACCTGGTGCCCGATTCCCTCCGGCGGGAACTCGAGGCGTTGCAAGATCGCGCCGTTCCGGTACCCTGGGGCCACGTGCGGGCCGAGATCGAGCGCGCCCTCGGCCCCGGCGCCGGGGCGGTCTTCCGCCGGGTCGACCCGCAACCGGTGGCCAGCGCCTCGGTGGCCCAGGTGCACCGGGCGCAAACCCCCGACGGGAGGCCCCTCGCGGTCAAGGTGCTCCGGCCCGGGGTGGAGGAGAGGGTTCTCCGGAACCTGCGGCTCGCCCGGCGGCTGGCGCCCGTCCTCGGGCTCTGGCCGGCCCTGCGGGGCCGCGTGGACGCCGGGGCCCTGTGGGGGGAACTCGAGCAGGCCGCCCGGGCGGAGCTCGATCTTCGGGCCGAGGGGGAAACCGCCTGCGAGCTGGCCCGGGGGCTCCGGGACGAACCCCGGATCCGGATTCCCGAGGTGTACTGGCCCGGAACGGCCCGCCGGGTGCTTTCGGCCGAGTGGATCGAGGGCCACAAGCTCTCGGCGCCCGAGGCCCGCCGGCACCCGGAGTACCGAGAGCTAGCGGAGGTGGGCGCGCGGGCGTTTTTCCGGCAGGTGCTGGAACTGGGGGTGTTCCACGCCGATCTGCACCCGGCGAACCTGCTCGTCACCCCGGCCGGCGAGGTCGGGTACGTGGACTTCGGGCTCCGGGGCCGGCTCGCGCCGGGGGAGCGCCGGGCGGCGCTGGGGGTGCTCGTGGGCCTCTTGGCCCGGGACGCCGGGCTCGCCCTGCGGAACCTGGAGCACCTGGGCGTTCGGGTGCCCCGCGAGCGCCGGTCTTGGTTCGTGGAGGAAGTGGACCGGGTCCTCGGCGTGGCCCTGCGGCCGCGCCTCGAGGAGATGGAGCTTGCGGCCATGGGCCTGGGCCTCCTGGGGGCGGCCCGCCGGGCCGGGGTGCGGTTCCCCCACCGCCATGCGCTTCTCGTGAAGGCGCTCCTGTCCATCGAGGGGACGGCCCGGCTGTTGCACCCGGGGTTCTCCCTGGAGCGGTGCGCCGGGGAGTACCTGGCCGAACGGACCCTCGCGGACCTCCGGCCCGGCCTCCTCCTGGAGGCCGCCTGGCGCGGCGCGGCCCTCCTGGGGCTCGGCCGCCTGTGCGCCGCCCTTGGGCCCTGACGCCCGCAGAAACAAGACGGCCGACCGACGACGGAAGACCGACGACCGACGACCCATGTCCCAGGGAGGAGTCCCATGTCGAAAGCAGCCCCTGCGGCCGAGCCGGCCGCCCCGCCCGGGGAGAACCCCATCACCGTGTACAAGGCTTGGTGCAAGAAGTGCGGCATCTGCATCGCGTTCTGTCCCAAGAACGTGCTGGAGCGCGGCCCCGACGGCCACCCGGTTCCCGCCCGGCCGGAGGACTGCATCCGGTGCCACATGTGCGAGCTGCGGTGCCCCGATTTTGCCATCACCGTGAAGGACAAGGAGGAGCGCTCATGAGGCCCAAGGGATCCCGGGAGCTCCTGCTCCAGGGCAACGAGGCCGTGGTGGAGGCGGCCCTGAGCGTGGGGTGTTCGTTCTACGCGGGCTACCCCATCACCCCCTCCACCGAGATCGCCGAGGGGCTGGCCGCCCGGCTTCCGGCCGTGGGCGGCACCTTCATCCAGATGGAGGACGAGATCGCGAGCCTCGCGGCCTGCCTGGGGGCCAGCCTGGCCGGCGCCAAGGCCATGACCGCCACCTCGGGGCCGGGGTTCAGCCTGATGCAGGAGCTCATCGGGTACGGGTGCATCGCCGAGATTCCCGTGGTGATCGTGAACGTCATGCGGGGAGGCCCCTCCACCGGGCTCCCCACGAGCCCCTCCCAGGCGGACGTGATGCAGGCCCGGTGGGGGACCCACGGCGATCACCCGATCATCGTGCTCACCGCCTCTTCGGTGCGGGAAGCCTTCGACCAGACGGTGCGGGCCTTCAACCTGAGCGAGAAGTACCGGACCCCGGTGATCCTCCTGCTCGACGAGGTGGTGGGCCACATGCGCGAGAAGGTCCGGCTGCCGGCCCGGGGCGCCGTGGAGCGGGTGGACCGGATCCGTCCCAGCATGCCCCCCGAGTGGTACGCCCCCTACGACGAGACGAACACCGGGGTGCCCCCCATGGCCGCCTTCGGCGACGGGTACCGCTACCACGTCACCGGGCTCGTGCACGACCGGATGGGGTTTCCGACCCAGCAGAAGACCGAGATCGTCCAGGGCATGAACCGCCTGTTCCGGAAGATCGAGCGCGGCTTCCGGGAGATCTGCGTCACGGAGGAGGTCGCCGCCGAGGATGCCGAGGCCGTGGTGGTGGCCTACGGATCGGTGGCCCGAAGCGCCCGGGAGGCCGTGGAGGAACTCCGGGCCCAGGGCAAGAGGGCGGGGCTTCTGCGGCTCCAGACCCTCTGGCCCTTTCCCCGGGCGGCCTTCGAGCGGATCCTGGGCCCCGGCACGGTGAAGGCGCTCCTCGTGTGTGAGATGAACCGGGGGCAGGTGTACCGGGAGGTGCTCCGGGTCGCCCGGGGCCGGGCCGACGTCCACAAGCTCGTCCGCAACGACGGCGAACTCATCACCCCGGCCGAGATCGCCAAGGGCCTCAGGGAGTGGCTGTGATGGACCGTTCGAACCGCGAGATCATCCAAAACTACCTTCGGCACGGGAAGAAGTTCCCCCACATCTGGTGCCCCGGCTGCGGCAACGGCGTGGTGCTGGGGTGCCTGCTGCGGGCCATCGACCGGCTGGGCTGGCCCAAGGACGACGTGGTGCTCGCCAGCGGCATCGGGTGCTCGAGCCGGGCCCCGGTGTACGTGGACTTCAACACCCTGCACACGGTCCACGGGCGGGCGCTCGCCTTCGCCACCGGGGTCAAACTGGCCCGGCCCCACCTCAAGGTCATCGCCCTCATGGGCGACGGCGACTCGGTGGGGATCGGCGGCAACCACTTCATCCACGCCTGCCGCCGCAACATCGACATGACCGCCGTCATCGTGAACAACCAGATCTACGGCATGACCGGGGGCCAGGTGAGCCCGGCCACCCCCACCGGCGCCCTCTCCACCACCACGGTCTACGGGAACCTCGACCAGCCCTTCGACGTGTCGCGGCTCGCCGAGGCGGCCGGGGCCACCTTCGTCGCCCGCGCCACGACCTACCACGTGAAGGAGCTGGAGAAGCTGCTCCAGAAGGCCTTCGTGCACACCGGGTTCTCGGTGGTGGAGGTGATCGCCGGGTGCCCCACCACCTACGGCCGCCGGAACCGCCTGGGGGGGCCGGTGGAAATGATGCGCTGGCAGAAGGAGCACGCCGTCTCGGTGAAAAAGGCGGCCGAGCTGCCGCCCGAGGAGCTCGCGGGCAAACTCATCACCGGGGTGCTGGTGGAGCGGGAAGCCCCCGAGTACACCCGGGAGTACGAGAAGATCCGGGAGGCCGCCCGGGCGGCCCTGCCGGAGCCCACCGTGGAAGAGGAGAAGATCGACCGCACCGGCGCCGAGCCCTGACCCGAAAAGGAGGGAGAACCATGCGAACCGAAGTGCGCCTGGCGGGCTCCGGCGGCCAGGGCCTCATCACGGGCGGCATCATCCTGGCCGAGGCCGCGGGGCTCCACGAGGGCAAGAACGTGGCGCAGACCCAGAGCTACGGCCCGGAGGCCCGGGGCGGGGCCAGCAAGGCCGAAGTGATCATCAGTGACGGGCCGATCCACTACCCCAAGGCCCAGCGGCTCGACATCCTCCTGGCCATGACCCAGGAGGCCTGCGACAAGTACTTCCACGATCTCAAGCACGACGGCGTGCTCATCGTGGACGCGGACCTCGTGCCCACCCCTCCGGCCTCCTCGGCCCTCGTCGTCCCGATCGTGCGCACCGTGCGCCGGGAACTGGGCCGGGAGCTCTTTGCCAACATCGCGGCCCTCGGGGTCCTGGCCGGGGCCACCGGCATCGTGGGGCTTCCGGCCCTGGAGGCCGCCGTGCTCGCCCGGGTGCCCCCCGGCACCGAGGAGCCCAACCGAAAGGCCCTGGAGCTCGGGTTCGCCCTGGGCAAGGAGGCCCTGGCAAAACCCCGGGAGACCGAGCCCTACGAGGCGGACGACTAGGCCTCCTGGATGCGGGCCCGCCTGCTCCTCGTCGCTCTCCTCGTGTTCGCGGCCGCGCCCCGGCCGGCCGGGGCGTTGGTGGCCGCGGTGGACCGCAACTACCCGCCCCACGAGTGGTGGCAGGCCGGGGAGGCCCGGGGCTTCAACGCCGAGGTTCTGCGGGCCGTGGCCCGGGAACTCGGGGAACCCCTGGAGTTTCGGCCCTACGTCTGGGCCGAGGCGGAGCGGGCCCTCGACCGGGGCGAGGTGGACCTCCTGTGCATGGCCCGCACCCCCCGGCGGGCCGAGCGCTACGCCCTCACCCGGACCCCGATCCTTCCCCTTGCGCTCGCGATCTTCGTCCGGGAGGGCACCACCGGCATCCCGGACCTCTCCGCCCTCGCGGGCCGCACGGTGGCCGTGGAGGAAAACGACATCAGCCACCGGGTGCTCCGGGAGCGCTGCCCCGAGGCCGTGGCCGTGGCGGTGCCCGACCAGGCCGAGGCCCTGCGCCTCCTCGCGGCGGGGGAGGTCACCGCGTATCTGGGCAACCGCCACACCGGCCCGTACCTCATCGGGAGGCTCGGGCTCCGGGGCCTGCGCACCATCGGGGAGCCCGTGCCGATCGGGGAGCGGGTCATCGCCCTGCCCAGCCACCGGGCCGCGCTGCGCGACCGGGTGGACCAGGCCCTCGAGCGCCTCACCGCCGACGGGACGCTCGAGCGGCTCCGGGCCAAATGGTTCGGCAGGCCCCTCCTCGCCACCCCCCCGGACTGGCGGCCGGTCCTACGGGCGATCGCGGCGGGAGCGGCCCTCGTCCTCCTCGTGGCCGGGGCCCTCGTCTACTGGAACCGGTCGCTCCGGCGCGAGGTCCGGCGGCGCACCGAGGAACTTCGGGCCTCCGAAGCGCGGTATCGGGCACTCCTCGAGACCGCCCTGGAAGCGGTGTTGGTGGTCGATCTCGAGACCACCGAGATCCGCTACGCGAACCCGGCGGCCTGCCGGCTGGGCAACGTCTCCCCGGAGGAGGCCCTCGGGGTGCCCCTCTCCCGGTTCCTGGCCCCCGGGGAAAATTCCCGATTTCGGGAGGCATTCGAAGCGCTGCGGGAAGGCACCCGGGGCACGGACCCGCGGACCTACGAACTGCGCCGGGCCGACGGAAGCCGCCTGTGGGTGGAGGTGGTTTCGAGCCCCATCGAGTACCAAGGCCGGCCGGCGGCTCTCATTTACGCCCGCGACGTCACCGAGCGGGAGGAAAACCGCCACCGGGCCGAACAGGCCGACCGGCTCCGGTCCGTGGGGCGCCTGGCCGGCGGGGTGGCCCACGAGTTCAACAATCTCCTGGCCGCCGTGTTGGGCCACGCGGAGCTGGGCGAGAGGGGAACCTCGGACCCCACGGCCCGACGGCGGTTCCGGGCGGTGGCCCGGGCGGCCCAGCGGGGGGGCGAGATCGCCCGGCAGCTCCTGGCCTATTCGCGGCAACAGCCGCTCCGGCCCCGCACCGTGGATCTGTGCGCCGAAGTGCGCCGGGCGGTGGAGTTCCTGCGCCCCCTGCTGCCCCGGAGCATCGAGATCCGGGTCGAGTGCGAACCCGGAGCCGTCTGGGCGCGGGTCGATCCGGGGCGGCTCCAGGAGGCCCTGGTCAACCTGGCCACGAACGCCCGGGACGCCATGCCCAACGGAGGAAGGCTCCTCGTGGAGGTGGGCCGGGTGGAACTCGACCCCGCCTACACCCGCGCCCACCAGGACCTGGAACCCGGCCCCTACGCCCGGATCACGGTTTCCGACACCGGCGAGGGCATTTCCCCCGAGGCGCTCCCCCACGTGTTCGAGCCCTTCTTCACCACGAAACCCGTGGGCAAGGGCACGGGGCTTGGGCTTTCCACGGTGCACGGGTTCGTGAAGCAGAGCCGGGGCCACGTCCACGTGTACAGCGAGCCGGGGACCGGCACGACGGTTCGGCTCTACCTGCCCGAGGCCCCCCCTGCGGATCAAACCGGGGAGGCAGCGGAACCGGATGAGCCGCCCGAGACCCCGATCCGCACCGCGGCGGAGGTCTGGGTGGTGGAGGACGAACCGGCGGTCCGGGAGATGCTCTGCGAGTTCCTGGAGTCCCAGGGGTACCGCCCCGTCGGGTTCGCCTCGGGGGAGGCGGCGCTGGAGGCGCTGGGCGGCCGATCCCCGGACGCGGCCGTGGTGGACCTGGTGCTCGAGGGCCGAAGCGGCCGGGAGCTGGGGGCGGCCCTGCGGGAGCGGGTTCCGGGGCTCCCCCTCGTGTACATCTCGGGATACTCGGAGTCCTTCGCCCGGGCCGAGGGGCTCCTGGAGGAGGGCGCGGCGTTCCTCACCAAGCCCTTCCGGGTCGCCGACCTCCGGCGGGTTCTCCTGGCCGCGCTGGAAGGCGCGGGAGAGAACCCCGGCGAAGCCTAGCCCCTGACGCGCGATGGTTCCTCCCACGGCGCAATGGGGGCGTTCCGCTTTCGGTCACGCAAGGCCCCACAGGGGCATGGACGGATGGACCGAAGACCGGTGACGGGTGACGGGTGACGGGTGACGGGTGATCGGTGACCGTGTCAGGAGTCAGTGGACAGACGACAG
>CAZUYO010000048.1:0-1239 GCA_964624725.1 uncultured Thermodesulfobacteriota bacterium | reverse complement strand
GCCCGAAAGGAGCCCCCATGCCCGACCCCTTCGTTCACCGCCAAAAGGTCCGGTTCCGCGACACCGACTGCCAGGGCCACGTGTTCAACGCCAACTACTTCGCCTACTTCGACGACGCCGTGACCGACTTCCTGGAGGCCCGGGGCGTGCCCTACCCGCTCGTGACCGAGCGGGGCCACGACATGGTCCTGGTGCGGGCCGAGTGCGATTTTCGGTCGGCGGCGGTGCTCGGGGAGGAACTGGCGATCGAGGTGGGGGTGGAGCGGTTCGGCCGCACCTCGTTCACGTTCGTCCTGCGGGCCACCGAAACCGGCTCCGGCCGCACGGTGGCCGAGGGCCGCGAGGTGTACGTGGTGCTCGACCGCACCACGGGCCGGCCGTGCCCCGTGCCCGAATACCTCAAGACCGCCCTGGGAGGGTAGGCCCGTGCGGTACGGCGCCATGAACTCGCCCCTTCTGCCGGTGCTCGAAGAGATCGAGCTCGTGGGCCGGCTGGGGTTCGACTACGTGGAGCTCGCCCTGGACCCGCCCCAGGCGTCGCCCGGGCGGCTCGGCGGCCTGGCCGGCGATATTCGCCGCTTGCTCGACCGCCACGGCCTCGGGCTCGTGTGCCACCTGCCCACGTTCGTCTCCACCGCGGACCTCACGGAGCGGCTGCGGCGGGCCTCGGTGGAGGAGACCCTGGAAGCCCTGCGGGTGGCGCGGGACCTGGGGGCGGAGAAGGCGGTGCTGCATCCCGGGGTGGCCACGGGGCTCGGCCCGCGGGTGCCGGAGGAGGCCGCCCGGGCGGGGTGGCAAAGCCTGGCGGAGATCGCGGCCGAGGCGCAGCGACTCGGGGTCGCCTTGTGCGTGGAGAACCTGTTCCCCCGCTCCCGCACCCTGGCGGGAGCCCGGGACTTCGAGGAGCTCTTTTCCCGGTTCCCGGATCTCGGGGTCACCCTCGACGTGGGCCACGCCCACCTGGGAAGCCTCGGGGGGGAGAGGTTCGAGGAGCTCGCCCGGGCGTGCGGGCCGCGGCTGCGGCACCTCCACGCGAGCGACAACTTCGGCCGCCACGACGACCACCTGCCCATCGGCGCCGGGGCCATCGACTTCGGCCGGGTGGCGCGGATCCTCCGGGACGTGGGGTACCGCGGCACGGTCACCCTGGAGGTGTTCTCCCGGGACCGGGACTACCTCCGGATCAGCCGGGAGAAACTCTCGGCCCTGCTGGGGTGAAGGCAAGTCGCTTCCTGCTAG
>CAZUYO010000047.1:0-13382 GCA_964624725.1 uncultured Thermodesulfobacteriota bacterium | reverse complement strand
TTCTGCGCCTTGAGTTGCTCCCGGAAATCCTTTCGGTCGGTGTCCGCGATCTCCATCCGCAGTTCCGAGAGGGCGTATTCGAGCACTTCTTTCAGAACGTCCACCTCGGGTTCCGTCAGTTCGAGCCGTACCATGGGCCTCTCCTCCTTCCCCCGGCCCGCCGATCTTACGGGCGCAATGCCGGGCTCGTGGGGGTGTCCTGGGCGGCCGGGCTCTCCCCGTGTGGGAGCCCCAGGGGACACCCCGGTGCGTGCTCCTCGTAGCGCGACTCGTACCCGCACTCGCTGCACCGGGAGGCGACGTGGGCGCCGCACTCCTCGCAGCGGACCTTCTCCATCCCGTAGGCGTGGTTGCACATGGTCCTCCTCCCTTGTTGCCGTCGCTTGGTTCGGATACGAGATCAATAGCCACCTGTTATTCGCGGGGGCAAGGGTGAGGGCGGGGAAGTAGCGATTTGGGTATTCGGATTATCCGTTGGTTCCAAAATACCAGATGTGTTTAGTTTTTATTGGGGGACTGATCGGGTAATCCGTTGACACGAACGGCTACAAGTGGGGCACATGCATTGCCTCGGTCGGCTGGCGTCCTTACAGTACGGCCCCGACCCCCCGGGACTCCCATTCTGTGTGAGGAGGAGTGACGCCATGAGTCTGACCTGTTACACCTGCGGAAACGCCGCACCGACCGTCGTTGAGACAAGGCCCGAGGTCCTGGACCGCTGTGAGGCCTTGGGCCGGCAGTACTTCGGGTTGCCCCAGGACGCCGCGCTGTGCCCCACCTGCTCGCAGGACGTGATCTCGGTGGGGCGTACGCTGTGGGAAGAGGAGATCGCCTCCTTCTGCCCGGCCTGCCGGAAGGAGACCGGCCTCGAGGAGGAGTGGATGGCTGGCCGTGGGGGAACCGGAACCTACCGCGTCAGCCGGGGCGCCCGCGCGTAACCCATCGGTCGGTTTCCCCTCTCCGGCGGGCCGCAGTGCCCGCTTTTTTTTGGTTGGGGGTGGGGCTTACGCGACCGTCTCGAATCGCAGCCCGTGGGGGCCCAGGATGGCGAGATCGAAGGGGCCTCCCACGGCCGGGTCGCGTTCGGCGATGCGCCGAAGGGCGCCGGTGACCACGGTCCCCACGGCCTCGATGGCGGGATCCTGCGCGAGCTCCCGGGCCAGGCGCGCCTCGAGGCCCAACCGGCGAGGTGCGGTGACCACGTTCCCCACGGGCAGGGGCGCGTGGGGGCAGTCGTGGGCCTCCGACGCGTAGAACGCGATCCGAAACGCCCCCGCGCTGTCCTTGCCGCCCAGGAGCAGGTAGGACCGTTGGTGCGCCTCGGGGTGGGCCGCGAACCACCGGGCTCCCTGCTGGACGAACGCTTCGTACTCGCGGCAGAACACCTTGAGCACGTAGGGCTCGATCTCGTCCAGGAAGGGGGCCGCACGCCGGTGGAAGGCCCGGGCGATCCCCCGGGTGAGACCGATCCCCACGGCGGCCCCCGCGGTGGCGGCCACGGCCCAGCGTCCCAGGGGGTAGAGTTTGCGCACGCTTCGGGTCTGTTCTCCCTCGTCTGTTCCCACCGTCACCCTGCGATCCGCCGCGAGAACCACCCCGCCCGTCCATGCGCACCCCACCAGTTGGGACATCCCGTGCCTCCGATCCTGCGCCTCACGCCGGCTCCGGTGGGCGTGACGCCTCCTGCCTCTGGTGTTGGAAACTCCGTGGGCCGCGGGGCGCGGCCTGTTCGCGAGAACAATGACTTCTCGCGTTCGCCCGCTCTCTTGGCCGCCGCCTGGACCGGAGCCCGCCGACCGCAGACCGCCGACCGAAGGTACCGGGACGTGCCCAGTGTACCGGAGCGCCCCGATCCGGCAAACCCGAGGTCGGGAAGCCGGGCGGGGAGACCGCGCTGAGACAAAAAAAACGGCGGGCCCCGGGGGCCCGCCGTTTCCGTATCGGGATCACCGTTAATGGGGGAGCCTATTCCACCTTCTGGTGGTACCGCTCCTCGTAGTACTTCTTGATCTCCTCCACCCGCTTGGGGTCGAACCCCTTCACGAACCACTCGTGCCGGAGGTCGGAGGTGATGTACTCGGCCAGAATCTTCTCATAGAGCTCCGGCTTGCCGGCCCGCTCGCAGGCGTCCTTCGCCTCGGGCAGGAGCTCGGTGTAGAAGTGCTTGGCCACCTCGTAGATGCCGTGCCACCAGGCGTAGTCCGGCCCCGACATGGCCGCCCCGTGGCGGGCCCGCCGGCCCTCGTGGTGCCACAGCTCCCACCAGATCCAGTCGATCCTGTCATCGAAGTCCTGGGCCGTCAGCACCCCCTCCTCGATGAGCCGGGCGCGGATCGCCTTGGCGGTTTTAGCGAACTTGTCGTTGTAGAGCTCCACGAAGGCGTCGAGCTGGCCGTAGAACCCCTCCACAAAGTCCCCGCCGTGGCAGGCCGAGCACACGTCCTTCATGGCCGCGAGCTTTTTCTCCCAGTTCTTCGTACGGCTCGAGATCGGGGCCCGCAGGTTCCAGCTCAGGCGGGAGCCCACGTCGTGGGTCACGCCCTGGGTGGGGGTGGCGCTCATGTGGCAGGTGGCGCAGGTGGGGGCGTCGTAGTAGTCCTCGCCGGCCACCCACTTGGGGCGATCCATGTTGAGCTCATCCGCGAACGCCCGGTACAGGATGCCGTGCTTCGACTCCTCGTAGACCTCTTTTTGGGGGTGATCCGGGCCGAGGTGGCACTTCCCGCACACCTCGGGCCGCCGGGCCTGGGCCTTGCTGAACCGGTGTCGGGTGTGGCAGGCGCTGCAGGTTCCTTTGGACCCGTCGGGGTTCACCCGGCCAATGCCGGTGTTGGGCCAGGTGGCCGGGTCGAGCCGGCCGCCTTCCACGACCCGGACCACCGAGCCGTGGCATTGGCGGCAGCCCACCGCCACGGCCGGCTCCCCGCCCACGGTCTGGCCGAGGAGGCCGTCCTTGGAGTTCAAAATGTTCCCGGCCTGGGCGTGGTGGCTGGCCTCCTGCTCGGTCGCCTCCTTCTCGTGGCACCGCCCGCAGTCCCGGGGGCTCACGATGATGGAGATCGTCCACCCGTTGTGTTCCATGGCATCGGCGTCGCCGGCGTCGGCCTTGTGGCACTCGTAGCACCCGACCCCCGCGTTCCAATGGGCGCTCGACTCCCACTGGGTCACGAGGCCGGGCATGCGTTCGGAATGGCACTCGAGGCATTCCCGGGTGGGGTCGGAGGGTCCGGCGGCCCAGGCCGAGGCCGCCACCGCGGCGGCGAACAGGGGGGCGAGGAGGGCGGAGAAACGGACGTTCATGGCGGTACCTCCTTCGGATGGGAAAGTGAGGGAGTTCACATTCGGGGCGAACATACGGAACCCCCGCGCGGAAATCCTTGACCTGGGTCAAGGAAGGTACCGCAGGGTCGGAAAACGGCAAGGGGGGAGAACGGCGGAGACGGCGTGCGGCGTTCCGGAGGGGCGGTTTACGGCCCGTTTTCTCGGCCGGCCACGAGGTCGGGATAGAGCCGCTCCAGGCACTCGGGGCACAGGCCGTGGCTGAAAAAGGCGTGGGAGTGCTCCTGGATGAAGGCCTCGATCGCCTCCCAGGACTCGTCGTCCCGGCGGATCTTCTTACAGGCCGCGCAGATGGGCACGAGGCCCCGGAGCCGGTGCAGGACCGTCACGTCCTGGAGGAGGAGCACCACCAACCGGCTGCCCTCGTGCTCCAGGGGGGCGGCGGTGAGAAGCACGATCCGCTCCTCCTCGGTCCCCCGGGCCGTGCGCACCCGAACCCGGAACTCCTCCTGCTCCACGGTCTCCCCCTCCAGGGCCCGCCGGCCGGCGCGGCGCAAGAGGCACTGTCCGCAGTCCACCGAGTGGCCGCACCCGGCGTCGCTGGCGAGGGCGTTCACGCAGTGGAACGCGTCGCCGGGGCGCTGGCCCACCACCTCGACCGCCGATCCGCCGAACACCCGTTCGGCCCGGCCGTTGATCGCACGGATGGCGAAGTCGGGATCGAGCACGACGAGCGCCACGGGAAGCGCCGTGAGCACCCGGGGGGCGAGTTGTTCGAGGGACACGGTATTGTCGGACATGGGGCTTCTCCGGAAAGGGTACAAGGTTCCGATCGACCCGCGCCGGTCGTCCCTTGAGGCCGGGGAGGGCCCGATTTCCCCCCGGGGGGCACGGTTGTCTCCCCCCGGGGCGGGACGGCTCCGCGCAACGCCGTGGAACGTCCAGGGAATTCCAGTTGGCACCCCCCTTGCATCTCGGGCCGGGCGAGGAGGAACCGAGATGATCCGAGCCCTCTACACGGCCACCAGCGGGATGCTCGTCGAGAGCCGCCGGCTCGATCTGGCGGCCCGCAATCTCTACTACGCCCAGGTGCCGGGGTACAAGGCGGCCGGGGAGCTCCGGGCGGCCCAGCGGCCCACGGAGGGGCCGCTCCCCCTGGACGTCCAGACCGATTACCAGGGGGAGTTCGTGAACCCCGCGCCGGGGCCGGTGCGGCCCACCGGCCGGACCTGGGACCTGGCGCTTTCCGGGGACGGGTTCTTCGTGCTCCAGGGGCCCAACGGCCCCCTGTACACCCGGGACGGCCGGTTCTTCCGCACCCCGGACGGCACGGTGCGAAACGGGTCCGGGTATGCGCTGCTGGGCGAGGCCGGGCCGATCGTGGTGCCCGCGGACACCGAGGTCCGGGTGGATGGGGAGGGGTGGGTCTGGGCCGGGGGAAAGCAGGTGGACCGGCTGCGGTTCGAGAGCTTCCCGGGGTACCGGGGCCTCCTGCGGGTGGGAGGAAACCTTTTCGTGGCCACGGGCGCCCTGCAGCCCGCACCGGCCAACCCCCAGGTGCTCCAGGGGGCCCTAGAGGACGCCAACGTCCAGCAGGTGGAGCAGATGACCCGCATGATCGAGGCCGTGCGGGGGTTCGAGGCCTACCAGAAGGTGGTGCAGACCGTGATGGAGGACGTCACCGGCGAGGCCGTACGTCGCATCGGCCGGGTGGCGTGAGCCGATAGGGAACCCGACAGGGAGGTGAACCCATGATCCGAGCCCTTTGGACCGCCGCGGCGGGCATGAACTGCCAGCAGATCAACGTGGACGTGATCGCGAACAACCTCGCGAACGTGAACACCACGGGGTTCAAGCGAAGCCGGGTGGACTTCCAGGATCTCCTCTACCAGACGCTCCTCACCCCCGGCACGGTGTCGAGCGCCGGCGCCGAGTACCCGGTGGGCATGGAGGTGGGCCTCGGGGCCCGGGTGGTGACCACCGAGAAGCTCTTCAGCCAGGGCGACTTCCGGGAGACCGGGAACCCCCTGGATCTGCTGATCGAGGGGGACGGGTTCTTCCAGGTGACCCTGCCCAACGGGGGCACCGGGTACACCCGCTCCGGTTCGTTCAAGCTCGACTCCCAGGGCCGGCTCGTCACGAGCGAGGGCTGGGTGGTGTTCCCCGAGGTGACGATCCCGCCGAACGCGGTGGAGGTCACGGTGGGCAGCGACGGGTCGGTGTCGATCCTGAACGGGGACACCGGCCAGGTGGAGGACCTGGGGGTCACGATCGAGTTGGCCCGGTTCTCCAATCCGGGGGGCCTCAAGTCCATCGGCCACTCGGTGTACGTGGCCACCCCGGCCTCGGGCGACGCCATCACGGGCACCCCGGGGACCCTGGGCCTGGGGAGCCTCAACCAGGGGTTCCTCGAGATGAGCAACGTCAGCGTGGTGGAGGAGATGGTGAACCTGATCGCCGGCCAGCGGGCCTACGAGGTGAGCTCCAAGGCGATCCAGGCCGCCGACGAGATGCTCCAGATGTCCAACAACGTGAAGAGGTAGGCCCGATGCGCGCCCTCGTCCTCGCGGTTTTCCTGCTCGTCGCCCTTCCCGCCGCGGCGGCCGTGCGGCTGCCGGCCCGGGTCCAGGTGGACGCCGACGAGCTCACCCTGGCCGACCTCGCGCCCGGCGCCCCGGCCGAGTGGGCCGCGGTGCGGCTGGGGCCGGCCCCCCGGCCCGGGCAGCGCCGCACCCTCGAGGCCGCCTGGGTGCGCCGGCGGGCCGCCACCGTGGGGGCCGAGCTGGAGCTTCCGGCGGCGATCGTGGTGGAGCGGCCGGGCCGGCGGGTGGAGCGGGCCGAGCTGGTGGAGGCCGTGCTCGGGGCGGTCCGGGCCCGGGTGGGGCAGGACGAGGACGTGCGGATTCTTTCGGTGGGCCTGCCGGGTCCGGTGCCCCGGGGGCGGCTGGAGCTCCGGCCCCGGCTTCCCGACGGCGCCCTGCCGTCGCCCGCCACCGTGCCCGTGGAGGTCTGGGTGGAGGGCCGGCGGGAGGACACGGCCTGGGTGCGGGTGGAGGTGTTCCGGGGCCGGCCGGCCGTGGTGCTCCGGCGCGACGTGGCCCGGGGCGAGGTGCTCACGGCCGACGACCTGGAGGTCCGGGCCGCGCCCACAGGGGCCGGAGGCCTCACGAGCTTGGAGGAGGCGCTGGGCAAGCGGCTGCGCCGGAGCCTCCGGGCCGGCGCCGTCATCTCGCCCCGGGACCTCGAGGTGGTCCCGGTGGTGGGCCGGGGCGACCTGGTGCGGGTGGTGGCCCGGGTGGGCGGGGTGACGGCGAGCACCCTGGGGAAGGCCCTGGGGAGCGCCGGGGTCGGCGAGACCGTGCAGGTGGAGAACCTGTCGAGCGGCCGCACCGTGGCGGGCGTGGTGCGGGACGGCGGGCTGGTGGAGGTCGTGGCGGGCCTCCGGGAGGCGGTGCGATGAGGCGGCGAACCGGGTTTCTGACCGTGGCCCTCTTGGCCCTCGGGGCGTGCTCGCGGCCCCACCTGCAGGAGCCGCCGTGGCCCGCGCCCACCCCGCTCAACCGCCCGGCGCCGGCGGCCCGGGGCCCCCAACAGCCCACGAGCCTCTGGAGCGAGGACGCGGCCCTCACCCGGCTCTACCGGGACCACCGGGCCTTCGCGGTGGGCGATCTGGTGACCGTGATCGTGGTGGAGACGGCCGAGGCGACGCGCGAGGCCTCCACCGACGTGAGCCGGCAGACCGACGTCTCCGCCGGGGTGTCGAGCTTTCTCGGCATGCCCCAGCACTACGGCCTCCCGGACCTCTACAAGTCCGGCGGGTTCCGGCCCTCGGTGGGCGCGTCCACGGAGAACAGCTTCCAGGGCAGCGGGGCCACCAAGCAGAAGGACGTGCTGCGGATGCGGGTCACCGCCCGGGTGGTGGACGTGCTCGAGGACGGGAACCTGGTGATCGAGGGCCGGCGGCAGGTGGAGGTCAACCGGGACACCCAGTACCTCTTCGTGCGGGGCATCGTGCGGCCCAAGGACATCTCGGCCGACAACACGGTGAGCTCCATCGCGCTCGCGGACGCCCAGATCCTCTACGGCGGCGACGGGCTCATCGCGAGCCAGCAAAAGCCCGGCTGGATGTACCGGGTGCTCGACGCCGTGTGGCCGTTCTGAGGGGAGACGAACGATGAACCGGATTCTCGCGGGATTCCTGGCGCTCCTCGTGGCGCTCCCGGCGGCCGCGGCCGTGCGGGTCAAGGACATCGCCCGGGTGGACGGGGTGCGCCGAAACCAGCTCATCGGCTACGGGCTGGTGGTGGGTCTGAACGGCACGGGCGACAAGTCCGGGGTGGCCTTCACCACCCAGTCCACGGCGAACCTCCTGGAGCGGCTCGGCGTGGCCGTCACCCCCGACGACATCAAGCTCAAGAACGTGGCCGCCGTGATCGTGACCGCGGAGCTTCCGCCCTTCGCCCGGGCCGGCCAGCGGATCGACGTGACCGTCTCCTCGGTGGGGGACGCCTCGAGCCTCCAGGGCGGCACGCTTCTGCTCACGCCGCTGCGGGCCCCCAACGGCGACGTGTACGCCGTGGCCCAGGGGCCCCTGTCCATCGGCGGGTTCGGGGCCGGCGCGGCCGGGGGCGGGGTGCAGCAGAACCACCCCACCGTGGGCCGGATCCCGGGCGGGGCCCTGCTGGAGCGGGACGCGCCCCTGCCGGATCTCGGGCGGGGCTACGTGGACCTCGTGCTCCGGGAGCCCGATTTCACCACGGCCGCCCGGCTGGCCGGGGCCGTGGGCACGGCCTTCGGGCCGGGCACGGCCCAGGCCCTGGACGCGGGCCGGGTGCGGGTGGTGGTGCCCGAGGGGGAGGCGGCCGACCCGGTGGGGTTCCTGGCGCGGCTCGAGGCCGTGACCGTGGAGCCCGACGCCGTGGCCCGGGTGGTGGTGGACGAGCGCACCGGCACCGTGGTGCTCGGCCAGGACGTGCGGGTGCGGCCGGTGGCCCTGAGCCACGGGAACCTGACGGTCCAGATCACCCCGTACCTCGAGACGAGCCAGCCCGAGGCCCTCTCCGCCGGCCAGACCGTGGCCCGGGAGCGGGCCCAGGTCACGGTGACCGAGGAGGAGGCCAAGGTGCTGCTCCTGGAACCCGGCGAGACCCTGGCGAGCCTCGTGCAGGCCCTGAACGCCCTGGGCGTGAGCCCCCGGGACCTGGTGGCGATCTTCCAGGCCCTCAAGGCGGCCGGGGCGCTCCAGGCCGAGCTGGAGATCCTGTGATGGCGGACGCGATGGTGAGCCTGGGCGCGGCGGTGGCGGGCGTGCGCAACGCGCCCCTGCCCAAGGATCTCGAGGGCGCGTGCCGGGCCCTGGAAAAGGAGTTCGCGCTCCTGGTGTTCCGCACCATGCGCAAGGCCATGGTGCCCCCCGGCCGCGGGCCCGACGGGTTCGCCAAGGAGACGGCCTACGGGCTCCTCGACGACCAGTGGGCCGAGCTCGTGAGCCAGGGGGAGGGCCTGGGGCTGTGGCGGTCGATGATGGAACAGCTGGAACGGGTAAAGGAAACCGGCGCCGGGGCCGAAGAGAAGGGCAGGGAGGCCGAGGACCGCACGGAGGCGGACCCCGGCCGCGTCGCCGGCCCGAGGCCCGGCCCGGCCGGGGGGTACGCGCCGCCGGCGCGGCGCCCCGCGGCGAGGCTGGACGAGGCCGCCTGAGCCCGTTTTGCGAGAGGAACGCAATGAAAATCCGCGATCGGTACACACGGGGGATCGGAAGCGCCGGGCAGCCCCTTCCCGCCCGGCGAAGGGAGCCCGACGCGGCCGCGGCCGTGAGCGCGGACCCGGCCGACCGGGTCCAGATCTCCGGCCGGGGTCTGGAGATCCGGCGGGCCCGGAGTCTCGCGCTCGCGGCCCCCGACATCCGCCAGGAGCTCGTCGACGAGATCCTGGGCCAGATCGAGCGGGGCGAGTACCAGGTGGCCGGCGCCGACGTGCTGCCCCGGATGATCCGGGAGCACTGGTTCCTGGCCACGGGGAGCCTGCCGTGAGCGCGTGGGCCGAGCGGATGGGGGCCGATCTCCGGGCCGCCCTCGAGCGGGAGGCCCGGGCCGCCGGGGCCCTGGCCGCGGCGCTCGAGGCCGCGCGATCGGCCGTGGCGGACCCCCGCCGCCTGGACGAAGCCTTGGCGGGCGCCCGGGACGCGGTGCAGGCGCTGCACCGGGCGTCGGCCCTGCGGGAGGCCGCGGCCGGGCGGTGGGCCCGGGCCGGAGGGGCGGCGGACGATCCCGCGCTCCGGCGCGGTTGGAAGCAACGCACCGAGGCCCTGGAGGCGGCCCGGGCGAAGGCGGCGGCCCTGGGGATCGCGGCGCGGTTCGGAAAGACGGTGACGGAGCACCTGGTGCGCCAGGCCGCCGGGACCGGGTACGGCCCCGGGGCGGCCCCCCGGCACACCCGGGCCGTGTGCCAGGCCTGAGCCACCCCAGACCATCGGCGGACACCATGGCGAACATCTTCTACGGACTCAACATCGGCCGCTCCTCGATGCTGGCCCACCAGACGGCGCTGGACGTCACGGGCCACAACCTGGCCAACGTGAACACCGAGGGGTACGCGCGCCAACGGGTCCAGATGGCGCCGGGGCTCCCCACGATCACGTCCCAGGGGAGCATCGGCTCGGGGGTGAACGCCGAGGACGTGCAGCGGGTCCAGGTGTCGTACCTGGAGCGGCAGATCGCCCGGGTCACGGTGAGCCGGGGCCACGACGAGGTGCTGGCCCGGGGGCTCGACGAGGTGCAGTCGGCCCTGGGGGAGCCCTCGGAGTCCGGCCTCAACGGAGCCCTCACCGAGCTGTGGAACAGCTTCGACGCCCTGGCCGCCCGGCCCCAGGATCTGGCCCTCCGGGCCCAGGTGCTCGACCGGGCCCGGAACCTGGCCACCGTGTACAACCAGAAGGTCGGGGCGCTCACCGAGCTCGAGGACCGGTTCGACGAGGCGGCCTCCGAGGCCCTGGCGGACGTGAACACCGCCCTCCAGGAGCTCCGCGACCTCAACGCGGCCGTGGCCAAGGCCGAGGCGGGCGGGTTCACCGCCAACGACCTTCGGGACCAACGCGATCTCCTCGTGCGGGAGATCAGCCGGAAGATCGGGGTCGAGGTGGAATCGGACGGGTCGTACCTGAATGTGCGGGTCGCGGGGGGCGGGCCGTACCTGGTGCACCGCACGGGCGTGTTCGAACTGGAGGCCGACCGGGACGCCGACGGCCGGATCGCCTCGTTCCACGTGGGGTCGGCCCCGGTGGTGCCCGAGGGCGGGGAGATCGGGGCGTACCTGGAGCTCCGGGACGAGGTGGTCCCCGGGCTCCGGGAGGACCTCTCCACCTGGATGGCCACGGTGGTGGACCGGGTCAACGGGCTCCACCGGGCGGGCACCGACCGGGACGGGAACCCCGGCCGGAACCTCTTCGCCTGGTCGGGCGACACCACCCGGGCCGTGGTGGCGCCCTCGGCCGGCATGAGCAAGGCCGAGGCGGGTGCGGGCCTGGAGCCGGGCACCCACGCCCTCGCGGTGACGGTGCCGACCGACCCGGCGGCCCTGTTCTCCCCGGCCGACCGGGGCACCGGCGGCGCCGACACGGGGATCGCGCTCTCGGCCACGGGCGGGGCCTACACCGGCCAGGCCGCCATCGGGCTCGACTACCATGTGCGGGTCACCGACGTGGAGGGCTCCGCGGTGTCGCTCGCCCTCTACCGGGGGGACGAACGGGTGGGGGAGACCGTGCAGGTGGACGCCGGCGCCGGCGGGACCGCCTCGTGGAGCGCCGACGGCGTGACCTTCGAGGCCGCGGTGGCCGCCGGCACCTACGCCGCGGGGGAGCGAAGCGACGGGCTTTTGACCGCGGGCACCGTGAGCCTCGACGGGGGGCCGGCCCAACCGCTCGACCTCGCCTCCGACGCCTCGGTCAGCCTGACCGGGGGGGTGGACATGGGGTTTCTGCCCGGGGGCACGGCCGAGATCTTCTTTAGCGGCGAACCCTTCGCCGGCGGCACGGTGACCGTGTACGCCCCGGACGCCGTGTTGGAGCTCGACCCGGTGGTGGCCACCGACACCGACCGGATCGCGGCCGGCCGGGGCGGCGCGGCGGGCGACGGCGAGACGGCCCGGCGCATCGCGGACCTGGCGGCCCAGACCGTGTTCGAAGGGGTGGGGGAGACCCCGGCCGGGTACCTGGGCCGGATCGTCCAGGACCTGGGGTCCCGGGCCCGGGACGCCCGGGTGTTCGACGAGGCGGGCCAGGCGGTGTTGACCCAGCTCGAGGCCCAGCGGGAGGCGGTGTCGGGCGTGAACCTGGACGAGGAGATGGTCCAGCTCCTCCAGTACCAGCGGGGATTCGAGGCGGCGGCCCGGTTCGTGAACGTGGTCGACGGCCTGATCGACACCCTGATCAACCGCGTCGGGCTGGCCGGCCGGTAGGAGGGATGACCCATGCGGGTGACCCACAAGAGCCTCCAGCAGTCCTGGGCCCAGGACCTCCAGCGCCGGCTGGGGAACCTGGACCGGCTGAACCAACAGGTGTCGTCGGGCAAGCGGATCACGAAACCGGGCGACGACCCGGCCGCGGCGAGCCGGCTGGTGCGGCTCCAGGAGGTGGTGGCCCGGAACACCCAGTACCTCAAGAACATCGACGAGGCCCTCACGGTGCACCGGGCCACCGAGTCGGCCCTGGGCCAGGTGTACGATCACCTGGTGCGGGCGAAATCCATCGCGGTCGAGGGGGCCAACACCGCGAGCGCCCCGCTCTCGGGAAGTTACGCCGCGCTGGCCGACGAGATCGCCGGCATCCGGGAGGGGCTCGTGCAGATCGCCCAGGGCCGGCACGAGGACAAATACCTCTTCAACGGCACGGCCGGCGAGGTGGCGCCCTTCGCCGAGGACGCCGGGGACCTGCGCTACCAGGGAAACAGCGAGCGGCTCCGGGTGAACATGGGCAACGGCCAGACCGTGGCCGTGAACCTGCCGGGGGATCTGGCGTTCCGCGAGACCGAGGCCCGTAGCGCCGGGGGGCTGGACTTCCCGCTGGACCTCTCGGCCGCGCCCGTGACGTTCACGGTCTCGGACGGCACGAGCGACGTCGCGGTCACCCTAGACGGCACCTACGGTTCGGCCGAGGAGCTCGCGGCCGCGGTGGACCAGGCGTTCCGGGACCACGAGGCGGCCACCGGCGTCACCGTGAACCTGGAGGCCCGGGCCAACGAGGACGGCACCTGGTCCATTCGGATCGCCGACACCGAGGCGGGGGGCGAGATCACGGTTTCCGGGGCGGAGTCCCTGGGGATCTCGGCCGGCACCCGCAACGTGTTCGGGCTCCTCTCCGACTTGGAGGCCGCCCTCCGGACCGAGGACCCCGCCGCGGTCTCCGAACTCCTCGACCGGCTCGACCGGGGACTCCACGACGTGGTGACCCAGCGGGGGCTCGTGGGCGCCCGGAGCCGGAACCTGGAGCTCGCGAAGAACCGGCTCGAGACCTTCAACGCTTCGGTGGAGGAGCTGGAGGCCGGCGTGGAGGGGGTGGACCTCGCCGAGGCGGTGATGCGGCTCACCAACGAGGAGCAGGCGTACCAGACGGCGCTCGCCGCGGGCGCCCGGCTCTTCAACATCTCGATCCTGGACTTTCTGACCTAAACCGTGCCCCCGCACGAGGAGGATGGCGCCGTGGAAATCCTGACCCATGCCTTCGGCCCCGTGGAGATCGACGAGACCCAGGTGATCACCCTGACCCGGCCCATGCTCGGGTTCCCCGAGCACCTGCGGTTCGTGGTGCTCAATCCGGATCCGGAGCTCCCGTTCCAGTGGTTCCAGTCGGTGGAGAGCCCGGACGTGTGCTTTCTGATCACGGACCCCCGGCCGTTCTTCCCGGACTACCGGGTGGAGGCCAAGGAAAGCGATCTCGCCGACCTGGAGATCACGAGTCCCGACCAGGCCGCCGTGGGGGTCATCGTGAACCTGTCCGAAGGCATCGAGGGGGCCACGGCGAACCTCATGGCCCCGATCGTGTTCAACACCGAGACGAAGCGGGCCCGCCAGGTGGTCCTCGAGGGCTCGGGCCTCCCGCTGCGCGCGCC
>CAZUYO010000046.1:0-13599 GCA_964624725.1 uncultured Thermodesulfobacteriota bacterium | reverse complement strand
CACCTCTTCCTGGGTGACCCGCAGCACCTCCTCGGCGCTCGTGATGCCGGCGGCGACCTTGCGGGCCCCGTCCTCACGGAGGGTGATCATGCCGGCCCTCCGGGCCGCCTCCTTGATGGCCACCGAGTTGGCCCGCTGCATCACGAGCTCCCGCACGGCGTCGTCCACCCGCAGGAGCTCGTAGATCCCGGTGCGGCCCCGGTACCCGGTGTTCCGGCACTCGGGGCAGCCCACCGGCCGGTACAGGGGGCCCCGGAACCGGGCCGGGTCGATCCCCAGCTCCTCCAGGGCCTCGGGCGGGGGCTCGTAGGGCTCCCGGCAGGAGGGGCACAGGACCCGAACGAGGCGCTGGGCGAGCACCGCCAGGATCGAGGAGGCCACGAGGAACGGCTCGACCCCCATCTCCACGAGCCGGGTCATGGCGCCGGCGGCGTCGTTGGTGTGGAGGGTCGAGAACACCAGGTGCCCCGTGAGGCTCGCCTGGATCGCGATCTCGGCCGTCTCGAAGTCCCGGATCTCCCCCACCATGATCACGTCGGGGTCCTGCCGGAGAATCGAGCGCAGGCCCGCGGCGAAGGTGAGGTCGATCTTGGGGTTCACCTGGATCTGGCCGATCCCCTGGAGCTGGTACTCGATGGGGTCCTCGACCGTGATAATGTTCACGTCCCGGGAGTTGATGCGCGACAGGGCCGCGTAGAGCGTGGTCGTCTTCCCGGAGCCCGTGGGGCCGGTCACGAGCAGGATCCCGTGGGGCTTGTGGATCAGGGTCTTGAACGCCTCGAGGCGCTCCCCCTCGAGCCCCAGTTGCTCCAGGTCCAGGAGCACGGCCGACTTGTCCAGGAGCCGCAGGACCACCCGCTCCCCGTGGGCCGTGGGGAGCACCGACACCCGGATGTCGATGTCCTTGCCCGCGATCTTGATCCGGATCCGGCCGTCCTGGGGCAGGCGCTTTTCCGCGATGTCCAGGCCGGCCATCACCTTGATCCGGCTCGTGATGGGCGCCTGGAGCGCCTTGGGCGGGGTGAGCACGGGGTAGAGGACCCCGTCGATCCGGTACCGGACCTGGAGCTCCCGCTCGAAGGGCTCGATGTGGATGTCGCTGGCCCGGTCCTTGACCGCCTGGAACAGGATCCCGTTCACGAGCCGGATGACCGGGGCCTCGTCCGCGGCGTCCAGGAGGTCCCGGGGCTCCTCGAGCTCCTGGGCCAGGCCCTCCAGGGACCCCTCGGCGAGCTCCTCCATGATCTCCTCGGCCCGGTCCGACCCCTCCTCGTACACCCGGTTCACGGCCTGCTCGATGACCTGGGCCGGCGCGACCACGGGCGCGATGGGCCGGCCGAACAGAACCCGCAGGTCGTGGAGCGCGGCCGTGTCGGTGGGGTCGGCCACGGCCACCACCACCCGGTTCCCGTCCTCGGCCAGGGGCAGGCACCGGTGCCGCCGGGCAAACGAGATGGGCACCCGCCGCACCCACCCCGGGGGCACCTCGGCCGTGCGGATCTCGCCGGTCCACCCGAGGCCCAGGGCCTCGGCCGCCGTCCGGGAAAGGGCCTCGTCGTCCGCGGCCCCGAGGGCCCGCACGGCCGCGATCACCGAGACGCCTCGCTCGGCCGCCTCGGCGCGGACCCGCTCGGCCGCCTCGGGGGCCAGGAGGCCCCGGGCCTCCAGGGTCTCGAGGAGGGACGCGCGGCTCACGGCTGTGCCGGCTCCGCGGCGGGTTCGGGCTTGCCGCCGTCCCGCTCCATCACGTCCCGGTCGAACGCCTCCCGCTTTTGCCGGGTGATCTCGGTGATCTCGTCCATGGTGCGGATGATGTGGGGCGTGAGGAAGATGAGAAGGTTCGTCTTCTGGTTCGCGTTCGACGACGTGCGAAACAACGCCCCCAGGAACGGGATGTCCCCGAGGCACGGCACGCTCGAGACGTTGGCCTGGGTGTTGTCCTTGATGAGCCCCCCGATCACCACCGTGGTCTTGTCCTTCACCACCACCGTCGTTTTCGCCGACCGCCGGGTGGTGGTGGGGGCGTTGATCGAGGTGCCCGTGGTGGTGCTCACGATCTGGCTGATCTCCTGGAAGAGCTTGAGCTTGACGTAGTCGTCCTCGTTGATCTGGGGGGTGATCCGGAGGGTCAGGCCCACGTCCCGGTACTCGAAGGTGAAGATGGGATTGCCGTTCGAGTCGAACTTCTGGCTCGTCTGGAACGGGATGTTGTCGGAGACCACGATCTCGGCCTCCTCGTTGTCGGTGGTGAGAATGTGGGGCGTCGAGAGGACGTTCACGTCCCCCGTCTTCTGGAGGGCCTGGATCAAGGCCCCCACGTTCAGGAAGGTCTGGTTGTTGAAGGTGACCGTGCCCTCCACGGCCCCGAGGAAAAGCCCCGTGGGGACATTGAGGGGATTCTGCATGAGCGGCGTGATGGTGCCGAAGTTCGTGCCCCCGAACACGTTGGGCTGGTCCTTCGAGATGTCGTTGACGCTTCGCCACTCCACCCCGAGCTGCAGCGATTTCTCGTAGCTCATCTCGATGATGAGTGCCTCCACCAGCACCTGGGGCCGGCGGACGTCGAGCTTTTCGATCACCGCCTTGAGGGTTTCGTAGTCCTGGGGGCTTGCGATGATCACGAGCGAGTTCGTGGCCTTGTCGGCCGTGATCTGCACCGGCTCCTCGAACTCCACCGGCACCTCGGTGACCTTGGCCCGTTTGGGCTGGGGTTGGCCGGGTTTCGCCTTGGTGCCGGCCGACTTGGAGATGGCGGTCAAGACCGAGGCCACGTTTTCGGCGTCGGCGTACTTGAGGTAGTACACGTTGATCTTTCCCGATCCCCGGGGGATCTCCACGTCCAGGGCCCGGATCATCCCCTTGATCTCCTCGAGGGTGTCCGGGTCGGCGATCACGATCAGGCTGTTGGTGCGCGAGTCCGGGATGATCTTGACCGACACCTGCTCGGCCTGGACCTGGACGTTGGCTTTGCCTCGGGTCGGGGCCCGGCGCCGGGCCGTGCGGCCCTTTTCCACGACGGCCTGGCTCAGGCTCTTGGCCAGGGTCTCCGCCGCGGCGTACCGGATCGGGATCACCTCGAACACGGTGTCCACGGTTTTCACGTCGAGGGCCTCGATGATTTTCACCAGCCGCTCGATGTTGGAGAGCGAGTCCGTGAGGATCAGGGTGTTCGTGGGGGCATAGGCCACGATGGAGGAGTCCTTCGACACCAGGGGCGAGAGGATCCCCGCCACGGTCTCGGCCTCCACGAACTTGAGCGGCAGGAGCCGGGTCACGAACCGGTCCCCGGGTTCGGCGCCGTCGTCCACGGTTTCGATGTTGGTCTGCTTGGCCTCCCGGGTGGCCACCAGCTTGAACACGTTGTCCGTGACCGGGGCGATCGTGAACCCCTTGACGTTCAGGATGGCCTGGAACACCTGGAAGGCCTCCTCGGGGGTGACCTTCCCCGGGGCGATCACGGTGATCTTGCCCCGGACCTTCTCGTCCAGGATGAAGTTCTTGCCGGTGAGTTCCGAGATGAACTGGACCACCGCCTCGATCTCGGCGTCCTTGAAGTTCATCGTGAGTGCCTTGGGCGCCTCGGCCCGGGCGAGCGGGCCGGTCAGGGCGAGGAGGAGGGGCGCAACGAAGAGGGCTCGTCTCAGCATTCGGTCACCGGATCTCGTAGGTGAAGGTTTGGTTCTGGTTTCGCCGCACGAGGTCGATCTGGATCGTGGTCTCGTCCTTGAGCCGCTGGTAGGCCTCGAAGGCCTGCTCGGGCCCCTGGATCTCGATGCCGTTGATCCGCTTGATCACGTCGCCGTTTCGGAGTCCGATCTTGGCGAACAGGCTCCCGGGCCGGATCGCGAACACCTTGAACCCGTCGGGCTGCCCGTCGGTGAAGTTGGGCACCACCCGGATCTGGGTGAGCAGCTGGCTCATGTTCTCCTGCGCCTGCTCGATCTCCCGGGCGTCGATGACCCACTTGTCCTCGGCTACCTTCTGCACCGTGTCGTCGGCGGCAGCGGGTTCGGGTTGGGGCCGGCTCGGGCGGGGACGCCGGGAGCGGTCGGCCCGGGCCTCGGCCTTGGGCTGGAAGAGGAGGATCTCCTCCTCGGTCCCGCCCCGCCGGACCCGGATGCGGTCGGCGAGCACCTTGACGAGGGTGGCCCCCTCGGCCACCTCCCGCCCTTCCCGCACCACCTTGACCTCGTTGCCGTCCTGGATCACGGCGAACGACGGCGCGCCGTCCACGACCACGGTGCCGAGGAGGGTCAGGTTCAGGGGGGGAAGGGGACGGGTCGGCGGTGGCTCGGGCGTTTCCCGGGCGGCCGGGGTCGGCGTCGGCGTGGCCGCCGGTTCCGGGGTGGGATGGGCGTTAAAGAGGTTGCGGTCCTCGATGACCCGATAGTCGGCGAGCCGTTCGCGCCGTTGGGCCTCGGCCGCCGTCACCGAGACGGCGGGGCGGCCGGATGCGGGCGACCACAGGGCCCGGGCCACCCACAGCCCGGCGATCCTGGCGGAGAGGTGGGCGGCCGCGATCAGGAATCCGACGGTGAGGACCCACCGGTGCCTCAGCAGGGTTTCGCGCATGCTCCCTCCGGAAAACCGGGGTAGCATACGCGAGGGGCCGAGGGGGCTGCAACCGGGCGAAAACCCGGGGCGGGGGTTACCCGGCCGCCCGCCGGGCCCGGGCCTCCTCCTTTTCCAGCAGGTGGATGGGGCAGGCGGTGCGCCACTGGCAGTACGCCTTGGGGTTCAGGCACCGGGGTTCCGAAAGCGGGACGTCCTTTTCGCTTTTCTGGCACCGGAACCGCTTGGTGGACCCTTCAACGGCATCTCGCTCCATGGGTCACACCTTCCGGGCTTCGAACTCGGGATCCGGGAGCCCGAGTTTCCGCAGGATCGTCATGGCCGGACACCATTTGGTAAACGCCGACTGCAGCAGGTTCAGGCCCACGAAGGCGGTGAAGAGGTGCCAATAGGGGCTGTGGAGGTACCCGAGGCCGAGGCTCAGGAGCACGAAAAATCCCGCCATCAGTCGCAGCGCATCGTTCACGGTCATGGTCGTTTCCTCCCTCTCGTTGATGGTCTCGATGATGGGGTTCGTGTCCTTTGGATGCGTTCCGGCGGGAAAGGTCACGCCCCCGGCCGGAGTTTGGCGGGATCGCCTTGAACCGCCGGGAAAGGCGCTGTTAGAATTCGTTTTTCCCTACAACGCAACATCCTTCCCGACTCCTTCTCCGAGGCGCAACCCCCATGCTCGACGCCATCCTGGGATTCTTTTCCACCGATCTTGCCATCGACCTCGGCACTGCCAACACCCTCGTGTACGTGCGGGGCAAGGGGATCGTGGCCAGCGAACCCTCGGTCGTGGCCGTGCGCAAGGAGGGCCAGGGAGGCGGCCGGATCCTCGCGGTCGGCAAGGAGGCCCAGCGGATGCTCGGCCGCACCCCGGGCTCGATCGTCGCCATCCGTCCCATGAAGGACGGGGTGATCGCCGACTTCGACATCTGCGAGGCCATGCTGCGGTACTTCATCCAGAAGGTCCACAACCGCCGCAAGCTGGTGCGGCCCCGGGTGATCGTGGGCGTGCCTTCGGGCATCACCCAGGTGGAGCGGCGCGCCGTGCGGGAGTCCGCCGAGTCGGCGGGCGCCCGGGAGGTGTACCTGATCGAGGAGCCCATGGCCGCCGCGATCGGCGCCGGCCTTCCGGTGACGGAGCCCTCGGGCAATATGATCGTCGACATCGGGGGCGGTACGACCGAGGTGGCGGTGATCAGTCTGGCCGGCATCGTGTATTCCCAGTCGGTGCGGGTGGCCGGCGACAAGATGGACGAGGCGATCGTCCAGTACATCAAGCGCAAGTACAACCTCCTCATCGGCGAACGCACGGCCGAGGAGGTGAAGATGACCGTGGGCACGGCGTACCCCGATCCCGACGGCGGGGATCACCCCCAAACGATGGAGGTGAAGGGGCGGGATCTGGTGGCCGGCATCCCGAAGACGATCACGGTGCACACCGACGAGATCCGGGAGAGCCTGCGCGAACCGATCAACGCGATCGTCCAGGCCGTGCGGATCGCCCTTGAGAAGACGCCGCCCGAACTCGCCGCCGACATCGTGGACAAGGGCATCGTGCTGGCCGGCGGGGGGGCGCTGCTGCGCAATCTCGACGTGCTGTTGCGGGAAGAGACCGGGTTGCCGGTGATGGTGGCCGACGATCCCCTGTCGTGTGTGGCCCAGGGGGCGGGTATGGCGCTCGACGAAATCGAACTCCTCCGGGAGGTGACGTCCTGATCCCCCGTTTCGGCCCATGACCTCGTTTTGGGTACGCCACCGTAAGCTCCTACTCGGGGCGGGGGGGGTGATCGCGACCGTGGGACTCCTGCTGTCCGGCGGTTCGGGTGGCGGGGTGTGGGGCGGCCGGGGGGTTGGGCTCGTGGTGGCCCCGGTGCAGTCCGCGGTGCGAGGGCTGGTCGGCGGGGTGGCCGGGTTGGTGGACCGCTACCTGTGGCTTGTGGACGCCAAGACCGAGGCCGCCCGGCTCCGCAAGGAAAACGCGGATCTTCGTCGGGAGTTGGCCCGGGTCGAGGAGGTGTTCCAGGAAAACCAAAGGCTCCGGAGCCTGTTGGAGTTTCGGGACGCGTTGGCACAGCCGGCCGTGGCGGCCCGGGTCGTGGGCCGAAACGCCACCCCCTGGCTCCGGACGGCCGTGCTCGACAAGGGGGCGGCCGACGGGATCCGGGTGGATGCGCCGGTCGTGACCCCCGAGGGCCTGGTGGGGCGTGTGTACGAGGTGTCGGACCGGGCGAGCCGGGTGCTCCTCCTGACCGATCCCAACAGCGCCGTGGACGCCCTGATCCAACGGACCCGGGCCCAGGTGGTGGTCGAGGGCGGGTTGGGCCGACGGTGCCGGGTGCTTTACCTCCCGCGGGGGGAGGAGGTGGAGGTGGGAGACCCGGTGGTCACGTCGGGTCTCGACGGCGTGTTCCCGAAGGGCATCCTTCTGGGCCGCATCGCGGCGGTGGAACAGCGGCCGGGAGAGGTGTTCCAACGGGCCGAGTTGGAGCCCGGAGCCGACTTCGGGCGGTTGGAGGAGGTCTTGGTGCTTCCGCGCCCGGTAGGGGAGCCGTGAGGGCCGTCGGCGCCTGGGTGGCAATCCTGCTTCTCGCGGTCGGGGCCCAAACCACCCTCGTCCCGCTTCTGATTCCGGACCCCTGGCGCCCCGATCTCACCCGACTGCTCGTCCTGTGGCTGGCGCTGACCGGGGTCCCGTCCGGCGGGGTGCTCTGGGCCGCCGCCGCCGGCTTGGTGGTGGATCTCGTTTCGGGGGGGCCGCCCGGATTCGTGGCGGCCCTTCGCGTGTGGCTGTACGTCCTGGCCCGGCCGCTGCGGGGCGTATTCTTCGATCACCAGCCCCTGTGGCTCCTGCCGCTCGCCGCCGTGGCCCCCATCCTCGAGGCGGCGGCCGCGTCCGTGCTCTTTCATTTCACCGCCCCTTCCACCTCCGCGCCCCCGGAGATCTGGGCCGTGGCGCTCCGGCAGGTTCCCGCCGACGTCCTCCTCGTGGTGCTCGTGTTCCTCGGGCTTGAGCTCGCCACGGGCCGGCGGGGCCGGGTGGAGGTGTCGCCGTGATCTTTCGCCCGCGGTTCACCCGAAGCCGACTGCGGCCGCGTCTCATGGCCTGCGTCGCCGTGGTGGCGGCCGCCTTCGGCGTGCTCCTGGGGCGGCTTGCCTACCTCCAGGTGTGGGAGGGGGCTCGCTATCGATATCTCAGCGAGAACAACCGGATCCGGCTCGAGCGGGTGCCGGCGCCTCGGGGCATGGTGTTCGATCGCAACGGCGTGATCCTGGCGGACGTGCGGGCCGCCTTCGAAGCCTTGGTCGTGCCGTCCGAGGTGCCGGAGGAGGGCCGGGACGCGTGGGTCGGCCGGGTGGCCGGTATCTTGGGGGTGGATCCCCAGGAGGTCCGGGACGTGCTCGACGCCCCACGTCCCCCCCGTTGGGAGCCCCGGTTCCTGGCCCGGATCGACCGGCGCCAGATGGCCCGTCTCGAGGCCCACCGGTTGGAGCTGCCCGGGATGCTCGTGCGCGCCCGGCCGGTGCGCCACTACCCGGGCGGCGCCCTGTTCGGGCCGGTGCTCGGGTACGTGGGGGAGGTGTCGGCCGAGGAGCTCGGCCGGGAGCCGTTCGCCGAGTACGCCGGGGGGGACGTCATCGGCCGGGCGGGCATCGAGCGGACCTGGGAGGGGGTCCTCCGGGGCACCCCGGGGGGGCAGCAGGTGGAGGTGGATGTCCGGGGCAGGGAGCTCCGGGTATTGGCCGAACGGCCGGCCGAACCGGGGCAGAACCTCGTGCTGGCCCTGGACGGCCGGCTTCAGGCGGCGGCCCGGGAGGCCCTGGGGGATCAGGCGGGCGCCGTGGTGGTTCTCGAGGTCCGGACGGGGGACGTGCTGGCCCTGGTGACGGCGCCGGGCCTCGACCCCAACGAGCTCGTTCGGGGGGTCACTCCGGAGCGCTGGAAGGAGATCGTGTCCGACCCCCGCCACCCGCTCCAGAACCGCGCGGTCGCCGGACAGTACCCGCCGGGGAGCACGTTCAAGGTGGCCGTGGCCCTGGCGGGCCTGGCCGAGGGGGTCATCACCCCCAAGACCCGGGTGTTTTGCTCGGGGGCGTACCCGTTCGCCGGGCGGGACTACCGCTGCTGGAAGAAGACGGGGCACGGGTGGGTAAACCTGGAGCGCGCCCTGGTGGAGTCGTGCGACGTCTATTTTTATCAACTGGGGCTCGACCTTGGGGTCGACGGGATCGCCCGGTGGGCGGACGCCCTGGGGCTCGGCCGTCGCACGGGCGTAGATCTGCCGGGGGAGAAGCCCGGCCTCCTCCCCACCCGGGCCTGGAAGCGCGGGGCGCGCGGCGAGCCCTGGTACGCGGGCGAGACGCTTTCCGTGGCGATCGGGCAGGGGTACACCCTGGCCACGCCCCTGCAGTTGGCATCGATGATGGCGGCGGTGGCACACCCCCAGGGGGTTCGGATGCGCCCGCGGTTGGTGACCCGGATCGAGGAGGCCACGGGCCAGATCGTTCATGCGCTGGCCCCGGAGGAGGTGGGAAGACTGCCGTTTTCCCTCGGCCATCTCGCTCTGGTTCGCCGGGCGTTGCGGGAGGTGGTGGCGGGCGAAAGGGGCACGGCGCATAAGGCGGAGGTGGTGGGGTTTCCCGTGGCCGGGAAGACCGGAACGGCCCAGGTGGTGAAGCTCCCCTCCGAGCGGAGTCTTCCGGACGATCAGATCCCGTGGGAGCACCGGGATCACGCCTGGTTCGTGGGGTACGCCCCGGCCGATCGCCCCGAGATCGCCTTCGCGGTGTTGGTGGAGCACGGCGGCCACGGCGGATCCGCGGCGGGGCCGGTGGCCGCCCGGGTGGTGGAAGCCTACCGCGACCTCACGCGGGGCGGCGTGGCCGCGGGCGAGGGGGGGCCATGACGCCGCGGGCCGCCTGGCGGCAGGTGGACTGGGGGTTCCTGCTCCTGCTCGCGGTGCTCTGCGGCCTGGGACTCACGGTCCTGTGGAGCGCGAGCCACGGGCCCGACGGGAGGGTGGCCGGGTACGCCGCGAGGCAGGCCCGGTGGATGGCGATCGGGGGGGCGGTTCTCGCGGGCGCCCTCGCGTTCGACTACCGGCGCCTGGAGTCCTGGGCGCCCTGGATCTATCTGGGCACCCTTCTCACCCTGGCGGCCGTGCTGGCCGTGGGGCACACCACGATGGGCGCCCAGCGGTGGATCGCGGTGGGCCCCGTGCGGGTGCAGCCCTCGGAGTTTGCCAAGATCGCCATCGCCGTCGTGACGGCGCACGTGTTGGCCCGGGAGTCCTCCGATCCCCCGTACGGGCTGCGCCCCCTCCTCGTCCCGGCCGCGATGGTCGGGCTGGCCTGCCTTCTGGTTCTCCTGCAACCGGATCTCGGCACGGCGGTGCTGATGGCCGGCGTGGCCGCGGTGCAGATCCTCTTCCAAGGGGTTCGCCGGGGGGTTTTGGTGGGGGGGCTAGGGGCGGCCGCGGTCGGACTCCCGGCCGCTTGGGGGGTTCTCCACGAGTACCAGCGCCAGAGGATCCTCACGTTTCTCGACCCGGAGCGGGACCCCCTGGGGGCCGGGTACCACATCATCCAGTCGAAGATCGCGGTCGGCTCCGGGCAGCTCCTGGGCAAGGGGTTCCTCCAGGGAACCCAGGCCCACCTCCGGTTCCTGCCGGAGCGGCACACGGACTTCATCTTCTCCGTCCTCGCGGAGGAGTGGGGGTTCCTGGGCGCGGCGGTCGTGTTGGTCCTTTTCGCCCTGTGGATCCTGTGGGGCCTCGACATCGCCTCCCGGGCCCGGGACGACTTCGGAAGGCTCCTGGCGGTGGGTCTCACCGCGATCCTGTTTTTTCACGTTCTGGTGAACGTGGGGATGGTGCTGGGGCTCCTGCCCGTGGTCGGGGTGCCGTTGCCGCTGTTCTCCTACGGGGGATCCTCCGTGGTCACCACCTTCCTCATCTGCGGCCTGCTTCTGAACATCCGGATGCGGAGGTTCGGGCGATTTTAGTTCCGGCCGGGGACTGCCGATGAGAAGGTCCATGGTGACCCGAGACGTGGAAACGTTCGTGGCGTTGGGCCGGGCCGTGTCGCTCGCGGCGGCCGAGGGGGCCCTCGACCCGGAGGAGGCCCGGGACCTGGCGGCGGCCCTCGTGGCCGGGATCCTGAGCGGGTGCATGGAGTTCGACACCTACGCCCGGATCCACGACGCGCTGGCCCGACTGCTGGACCGGGCCTTCGCGTCGGGCTCCGCCGCTTTGGAGCCGCCGCCGGGGGAGGACGGAGCGGAACCGCCCGAGGAACCGCTGGGCGTCTACCTGGAGGTCGTGGGGGAGGCGTGGGAGCAGGTGGGGGGGGAGGAGAACTGTGCCAGCCTCAAGGGGTTTGCCGCCCGTGCCTTCGATCTTGGCCGCGCGCGGTTCGGAAACGGGGTCTGGCTCTCCGCCCCGCTTCGGGTGTCCGGCCAAGAGTTGATCCGCCTGGCCCGGGGCGCCGGCCTGCTCATCGTGTCGCTCGAAGGCCCGGAACCGCCAGCCGGGGTCGAGGTCCACCTGGGCGCGCCCGAGGGCCCGCCACCCAAGGGGTTTCGGGCCGTCCTCGGGTGGGGGGATCGCCGCGCGGCCCTGGAGACGGCCTGATCCGAGGACTCCCGCCACCCGCAAGCGGATCGCCGGAGGCGGGCGAGGGGCCTGCCTCCGGCCGTGCGTGAGTGCCGCACCCGGCCACCGCAGGGCCCCCGCCCGGCACGCGCGAAGCCCCCGCGCCCCCTGGACTCCGAAGGAAAAACGTCTCCCCTTCTCCCGGCCCACCCGCTCTGTTCTTCCGTTTTGCCCCTCCCTGGTGTTCCCTTGTGCACGTGCTATTCTTCACACGCGAAAGGGGCATGGTTTTCCAGCCTTCCGCCCTTTTTCGTCAGGGTACCGGGGAAACGGAGGGGTCATGCGAACATGGATTGGGGTGCTCTCGGGGATCGGGATCGGTTGGGCCGTTGCGGGGTGGGCCGGCGGCGGGATCCATCTGGTCTACACGGCGGACCTGAGATCGACGCTGGGCCTTTGCGGGTGAGCGGACAATCCGCTTGGCGGTGTGGCCAAGAGGGCGTGGTACGTGAGGGAGCTGAAGGCCCGCGGGGTCGAGGTCGTGGTCCTGGACGGGGGAAACGCGCTGTTCCCCCGGGGATGGCTGGCCCCGTCGGAACGCGAACCTTGGCTCCTGAAGGCCAGGTGCCTGGTGGAGGGGCACCGGGCGTTGGGGTTGGACGTCCAGGTGGTGGGGGCTTACGACCTCGCCGCGGGCGTGGAACCCCTGAGGGAATGGGCCGAAACGGCCGGCTACCCGTTCGTCAGCGGGAACCTGGTGGAGGCCGAGACCGGTGAACCCGTGTTCGCCCCCTTCCTGGTGCTAGACCGCGGGGGGACGCGCATCGGGTTCCTGGGCGTCACGGACCCGAGGGCCTCCCCCAAGGCGCTGGGAGAGCGTTACCGGGTGGACCCGGCATGGCACGCCGTGCGCCGCTGGCTGCCGGAGCTCGCCCGCCGGGGGTGCGATGCCGTCTTGGTGGTGGGGGCGCTCCACCCCAAGGCGTTTCGGGTGATGGCGCGCACGGTCCCCGGGGTGACGGCGTACCTGGCCGGGGACCCGAGGGATCGGCTCATGTTGCCGTGGCGGGTGGGAGACGCCTGGATCGTGGGCGCAAGCCAGTTGGGAAAGTTTCTCACGCTGGTTTCCCTCGACCCGAGCCCGGGCGGCTGGCGGGTGCGCCATCGGTTCGTGCCCCTGCGGCCGGGGTTCCGGGAGCGCGTCGAGGTGCGCCGGATCGTCGATGCCTACTACCGCCGTGTCGGGCTGTGGCGGTGGCGGGGACGGGAGATCCGCGACCGGGAAGTGGACGTAAACGCCGAGGGGTTGGAGCCGGTGTTTGCGGGCGCCTCGGCTTGCGGCGGGTGCCACCCCCGTCACGCCGAGGCATGGCGCGGCGGCCGCCACGCGGGGGCCCTGGGGCTACTCCGGGGCGCCGACCGGAAGAATCCGGAATGCCTGCGGTGTCACACCACCGGGTTCGGAACGCCGGCGGGGTATCGGCCGGGGGACGAGCCGAATCCCTTGTTGGCAGGGGTTCAGTGTGAGGCCTGTCACGGTCCCGGCAGCCTCCACCCGGCCGCGGAGATCCCCCGGGGACCCCGCGGCGCGGCCGAGGCCTGCGGGGAGTGCCATCGGGGTGCGCGCGGCAAGGGGTTCCATCTTCCCGGGGCCCTCGGGCGGATCGGCTGCGCCCGGGTCGGTCCGGAGCCCCCGCCGTAACGAAGATCCGCGCGGGTGCCGAACCCCCTCGAACGCGACGCGAACGGGGGGATGGGGGGCCGACCGGCGGCCCGAGGGCACCGGTTCCGCCCCCGCTGCCGCCCGGCCATCGGCCGAGGCGCACCCCCCCCTTACAGGTATTTCTCGATTGTCTCCAGCACCTCCAACCGGTCCACCAGGTCATGGATGAAATCGAGCCGGTCCGCGTCGATCACGAGCACGGGGGAGAGGTCGTAGCGCCGGATCCAGGAGCGGTAGAGGCGGTTGAGATCCCGGAGATATCCGGGGTCCACCCCCTGCTCGAACGACCGGCCCCGCCGGCGGATCCGTTTTCGGATCGTGGCCATGCTGGACTTCAGATAGATCAGGAGATCCGGGGGGTTCAGGCTCGCCCGGATCGTGTCGTAGAGCAGCCGGTAGGCCTCGTAGTCCCGGCCCGTCAGAAGCCCCCGGCGGTGAAGGTTTTCGGCGAAGATCTCCGCATCCTCGTAAATGGTGCGGTCCTGGATCACGGTCTGGGGGCATGCGTCGAGTTCCTGGTGGACCCGGAACTTGAGGGTCAGGAAGTACACCTGGGAGTGGAACGCCCAGCGCCCCATGTCCCGGTAAAAATCCTCCAGGTACGGGTTTTCCGCGTTGCGCTCGTAAAACGGCCGGATCTCGGGATAGCGGCGGCACAGGAACTCCACCAGGCTCGATTTGCCGCTTCCCATGTTCCCCGCCACGGCGATGTACTTGACCATG
>CAZUYO010000045.1:0-14009 GCA_964624725.1 uncultured Thermodesulfobacteriota bacterium | reverse complement strand
CTCCCCTAGAGTTAGGTGTTTCCGTTTGCGCTCCGGGGCGGGAGGCCCCGGTGGGAGGCCAGATGACGGTTTGGGACGGCCTGGTCCTGGGGCTCGTGCAGGGACTGACCGAGTTTCTGCCCGTGAGCTCCTCGGGCCACCTGGTGATCGTGCAGAGCCTCGTGCCCGGGTTCGCCCAGCCGGGCATCCTGTTCGACGTGCTCCTGCACGCCGCGACCCTGGGCGCGGTGCTCCTCTATTTCTGGAGGGACGTGGCCGGCATGGCGGCCTCGCTCCTCCCCGGGGGCGACCCGGGCCACCGCCGGCTCGTGGGCTGGATCGTGGCCGGCACGGTGCCCACGGGGATCATCGGGGTCGCGTTCAAGGACCCGCTCGAGGCCCTGTTCCACGCCCCCCGCGCCGCGGCCGCGATGCTCCTGGTGACGGGGGCGCTCCTCTGGGTTTCCGAGGTCCTGGCCCGGGGCCGCGACCCCATGGACCGGATCGGCGTGGGCCGGGCCCTGGCGGTGGGCACCGTGCAGGGGCTCGCCATCGTGCCGGGGATCAGCCGGTCGGGCTCCACCATCGCGGCCGGCTCGCTCCTGGGCGTCCGGACGGCCGATGCCGCGCGGTTTAGCTTCCTGCTGTCGATCCCGGCCATCGTCGGGGCCGTGGTGCTCGAGGTCCGGCACCTGGCCCACCCCGCCATCGCGTGGGGCCCGTATCTCGCCGGGGTCGTGGCCGCCTTCGCCTCGGGGCTCGCCGCGATCCACTGGCTCCTCGGGGTGATCCGGCGGGGCCGGTTCCGGTGGTTCGCCGTGTACTGCTGGCTCCTGGGGGCCGGCTACCTCCTCCTCGGGCCCTGAGCGAGACCCCATGGCGCGTTCCCGCAAGGACCCCGATCCCCCCCGGCTCGGCGAGGCGCTCAACGGGTGGCGCGACCACCTGGGGCCCCGGGTGCGCGCCGAGCTCGTCGGCCTCGGTGTGGGGCTCGTGTGCGTGTTCCTCGCGCTCGCCCTCGCCTCGTACCGCACGGCCGACCCCTCGTTCAACACGGCCGGCGGAGGCCCGCCCCACAACCTGGGGGGGCTCGTGGGCTCCCACGTGGCCGACCTCCTCATCCAGACCCTGGGCCACGCCGCCTGGCTCGTGCCCCTGGCCCTGGGGGTCTGCGCCGCACGGTACATGCTCCTCAGGCCCTTCGCCCACCCCGGCTGGGTGGCCGTGGGGTACACGGCCCTCACCGTGACGACCGCCGGGCTCCTGAGCCTGGGGCTCGGCACGGTGCGGTTCGACCAGCTCGACCTCTCGGCCGGCGGGGCCCTGGGCCAGCTTCTGTCCCGGGGGCTCGTCCACTACCTGAACGGCCCGGGAACGGCGCTGGTGCTGGGGGTGGGGTGGATCTCGTCCCTCATGTTCACCGTGAACCTGAGCCTCTACGGGTTCTGGGAGGGGCTGCGGCTGCGGCTCGTGGCGGCGGCCCAGCGGGTTCGGGAAGGGTGGATCCTGCGGCGGGAGCAGCGGGCCCGCCGCAAGGAGCGCAAGCAGGCGGCCAAGCCCCGCGGGGCGCCCCGACCCGAGCCCGCCCCGGCCCGGAAGGCCCCGAGCCGGTCCGACGAAAAGGGCCCCAAGCTCGAGATCCCGGCCCCGGCCCGGACCCCGGTGCAGGAGGCGTTCCCCTTCGCCCGGGAGATCGACGGGTACCGGCTCCCGTCCCTCGACCTCCTCGACCCCGGCGCCCCGCCCGGATCGGGCCCGGACGAGGAGGCCCTTCGTATGGCCTCCAAGGTGCTCGAGAAGAAGCTCCAGGACTTCGGGGTCGAGGGCGAGGTGGAACGGGTGCGGCCCGGCCCGGTCATCACGCTCTACGAGTTCAAACCGGCCCCCGGGGTCAAGATCAACCGCATCGTGAACCTCTCCGACGACCTGGCCCTGGCCATGCAGGCGCTCTCGGTCCGGATCATCGCCCCGATCCCGGGGAAGGCCGCCGTGGGGATCGAGATCCCCAACCACCAGCGGGAGATCGTGTACCTGCGGGACATCCTGGCCTCGCCCGCCTACAAGGAGTCGAAATCCAAGCTCACCCTGGCGCTCGGCAAGGACACGGCCGGGAACCCCTACGTGGCGGATCTGGCGAAGATGCCCCACCTGCTGGTGGCCGGGGCCACCGGGTCGGGGAAGAGCGTGGCCGTGCACGCCATGCTGGCGAGCCTCCTGTTCCGGGCCACCCCCAAGGACGTGCGGCTCCTCATCGTGGACCCCAAGATGCTGGAGCTCTCGGTCTACAACGACATCCCCCATCTCCTGTTGCCGGTGGTCACCGAGGCCAAGAAGGCGGCCCTGGCCCTGCGGTGGGCCGTGCAGGAGATGGAGCGGCGCTACCGGCTCATGGCCGAGGAGCAGGTGCGAAACATCGTCACCTACAACAAGAAGATCGAAAAGCGCCTGAAGGACCTCGGGAGCCGCCGGCCGGAGGACGAGACCAACACCGAGATCTTCCCCTACATCGTGGTGGTGATCGACGAGCTCGCGGACCTCATGATGGTGGCCTCGAAGGACGTGGAGGAGTCGATCGCCCGGCTCGCCCAGATGGCCCGGGCCGCCGGGATCCACCTGATCGTGGCCACCCAGCGCCCGTCGGTGGACGTGCTCACCGGCATGATCAAGGCGAACTTCCCGGCCCGGATCGCGTTCCAGGTGGCCTCCCGGGTGGACTCGCGCACCATCCTCGACACCCAGGGCGCCGAGACCCTGCTCGGGGGCGGCGACATGCTGTTCCTGCCCCCGGGCACGGCCCGGCTCGAGCGGGTGCACGGGTCGTTCGTGTCGGAGGACGAGATCGCCCGGCTCACGGCGTTTTTGCGCGAGCAGGGCGAGCCCGAGTACCAGGAGGAGATCCTCCACGAGCCCGAGCCCCTGCCCGGGCTGGACGACCCCGAGTTCGACGAGCTCTACGACAGGGCCGTGGCCCTGGTGGCCGAGACCCGGCAGGCCTCGATCTCGATGATCCAGCGGCGGCTCCAGATCGGGTACAACCGGGCCGCCCGGATGATCGAGCGCATGGAGCAGGAGGGGGTGGTGGGCCCGTCCCGCGGCGCCAAACCCCGCGAGGTGTTGATCAACAAGCTGTAGACGGCTGGACGGCGAGGCGGCTCGGCAGCCCAGCCGCCCAGCCTTTCGGAGACCCCCATGGCCTTGATTCGATTGCTGTTTCTCGCCCTTCTTGTGGCCCCGTGGGCCGCGGCGGCCGGCGCCGCCGACGTGGACGCCCTCGTCGGGGAGGTGCTCCGCACCGTCGAGGCCACCCGGGCCCTGGAGGGCCGGTTCGTGCAGACGGCCCGCATGGCGGCCACCGGGTTCGACCAGGTGGCCGGGGGCCGGGTGTGGTTCGCCAAGGGCGGCCGCATGCGCTGGGAGTACGAGGGCGACGACCCCCAGGTGCTCGTGAGCGACGGCGAGACCCTGTGGATCCACCAGGTCCGCGACCGCACCGTGCTCCGCCAGCGCTTGGCGGATCTGCCGCCCACCGGGCGGCTCGCCCTCGACCTCCTGAACGGGCTCGGCCGGGCCCGGGACCACTTCGACATCGAGGCCTGCGGCGACCGGTGCCTCGTGTTGCGGCCCAAGGAGCCCCAGCCCGACCTCGACCGGGTCGAGATCCGGCTCCTGCCGGACCAGGGCCTTCCGGCGTCGGTGACCACCTACGATCCCCTGGGCAACCGCACCGTGGTGGAGTTCTCGGGGCTCCGGGAGGTGGCCGACCCGCCGGCGGACCTCTTCCGGTTCCAGGTGCCCGAGGGGGTCCAGGTGGTGGGGGCCGGGGGGGCCGGCCGGTGAAAACCGTGGGGCTCGTGAGCCTGGGCTGCGCCAAGAACCGGGTGGACGCCGAGCACCTCCTGGGGGGGCTGGCGGCCCGGGGGTTTACGATCGTCGAGGACCCGGCCCAGGCCGAGATCGTCATCGTGAACACCTGCGGGTTCATCCGGGAGGCCGTGGAGGAGAGCATCGAGGAGATCCTGGAGGCCGCCCGGCTCAAGGAAACCGGGAACTGCCGGGAGCTCGTGGTGGCCGGGTGCCTCGTGAAGCGCTACCCGGAGCTGCCCGAGGAGCTCCCCGAGGTGGACCGGTTCTTCACCCCGGAGGACATCCCCCGGATCCCGGCCCTCCTGGCCGGCGCCGACCCGGCCGAGCCCCTGGGCGGCCCCCTGCCCCGCATGCTCACCCAACTGCCCCACTCCACCTACCTCAAGATCGCCGAGGGCTGCTCGAACCGGTGCACCTACTGCACCATCCCCGCGATCCGGGGCCCGTTCCGGAGCCTGCCCGAGGAGGAGCTCCTGGACGAGGCCCAACGGCTCGTCGCCACCGGCGTACGGGAGCTCAACCTGGTGGCCCAGGACGTGACCTCCTACGGCCTCGACCGGGACGACCCGGGGGCCCTGGCCCGGCTCCTGGACCGGCTCTCCGACCTCGAGGGCCTGCGGTGGATCCGGCTCCTCTACGCCTACCCCCGGCCGTTTCCCCCCGGGGTGGTGGAGCGGCTCGGGGCCGGCGGCAAGGTGGTCCCGTACCTCGACATGCCGATCCAGCACATCCACCCCCGGATCCTCCGGGCCATGGGCCGCCGGGCCACGGCCGACGAGGTGCGGGCCGTGATCGACGATCTGCGGGCCCGGGTGCCGGGGCTCGTGCTGCGCACCACCGCGATCGTGGGGTTCCCGGGGGAGACCGACGAGGAGTTCGAGTCTCTGGTGCGGTTCGTCGAGGACGTAGGGTTCCACCACCTGGGGGCCTTCGCCTACTCCCCGGAGGAGGGCACGCCGGCCGAGAGGCTCCGGCCCCGGGTGAAACGGGCCGTGGTGGAGGCCCGGCTGGAGCGGCTTCTCGAGGCCCAGGCGGGCGTGAGCCGGGCCCGGAACCGGGAGTTCCTGGGCCGGGAGCTCGAGGTGCTCGTGGAGGGGTTCGACGAGGAGGGCCGGGTGGTGGGCCGCACCTACGGCCAGGCCCCGGAGGTGGACGGGTTCACGGTGCTCGAGGGCTACCCCGACGAGGTCGTGGAGATCGGGGGGTTCGTGCGGGCCCGGATCACCTCGGCCGGGGACTACGACCTCGCGGCCCGGGTGGTGGAAGCGTGAGGCGGATCCTCGCCTGGTGCCTGCCGGTCTTGGCCGTGGGCCTCGTGATGGCCTACGCCTACGGCCGCAGGCCCTCTGCCCGGCCCACGGCCGAGACCCGGTTCCTCATGGACACCCTGGTCACCATCACGGTGGCCGGGCTGCCCGAACCCGAGGCCCGGGAGGCCCTCGCGGCCGCGTTCGACCGGCTCGAGGCCGTGGACCACGAGATGGCCCGGGTCGAGGGCACCCCCCTGTGGGAGCTCAACCGGGCCGGGGGGGGCGAGGTGTCGCCGGCCCTGGCCGCGGTGCTCGCCGAGTCCCTCCGCTGGGCCCGGCGCACGGCCGGCGCCTTCGACCCCACGGTGGCGCCGCTCCTCGACCTCTGGGACGTGCTCCAGGGGCCCCACCCGCCCCCGGAACCCCTGGCCGTCGAGGCCGCCCGGTCCCGGGTGGGGTGGGAGCGGATCGCCCTCGACCCCAAGGCCCGCACCGTGGACCTGGGCCGCACCGAGGTGGACCTCGGGGGCATCGCCAAGGGCTGGGCCATCGACCGGGCCGCCGAGGCCCTCCGGGCGGCCGGGGCCAAGGGCTTCATCGTGAACGCCGGGGGCGACCTCTACGTGGCCGGCACCCGGGGCGACCGGCCCTGGCGGGTGGGCATCCAGCACCCCCGGGACCCGGGGCGGTTCCTGCGGGTGGTGGCCCCGGCCGAGGGGGCGCTCGTGACCTCCGGGGACTACGAGCGGTTCTACGAGTGGGAGGGCCGGCGGATCCACCACATCCTCGACCCCCGCACGGGCTACCCGGCCCCGGGCTGCCAGAGCGTCACGGTGTGGGCGCCCACGGCCACCGACGCCGACGCCCTGAGCACCGCGGTGTTCGTGCTGGGGCCCGAGGAGGGGCTCGCCCTCCTGGAGCGGGAACCCGGGGTCGAGGGGCTCGTGGTGGCGGCCGACGGGTCGGTGCGGGAGACCCCGGGGTTCGGCCGGGTGGCGCCCGCGGTGGAGCCGTGAGGCGCCGCACCTTCGCCCCGGTCGACGCCCTGGTCCTCGCGGGGCTCCTGGCGCTGAACCTCGTGGCCTGGCTGCCCCGGGCCGGGGGCCGGCCCGCCCGGTTCCGGATCACGTCGCCGGCCGGGGCCCGGGTGGTGGAGCCCGGAGCCGGCCGGATCGAGGTGGAGGGGCCCCTGGGGGTCACGGTGATCGAGGTGGGAGCCCGCGCCGCCCGGGTGGTGGAGAGCCCCTGCCCGCTCAAGCTCTGCATCCGGGCCGGGGCCGTGGACCGGCCGGGCCGGGTGGCCGCGTGTCTGCCCAACCGGGTGGCCGTGGAGGCCGTGGGCCCCGGAGGCGACGTGGATGCGGTGGGACGCTGAACCCGAGGCCCGCTCGGCCCTCCTCGGGCTCCTCGTGGCCCTGGCCGGGGCGCTCCAGACCCTGGAGTTCCTCCTGCCCTCCCCCGTGCCCTGGGCCCGCCTCGGCCTCGCCAACGCCCCGGTGCTCGCGGCGCTGGCCCTGTGGGGCCCGGGCCCGGGCCTGTGGGTGGGGGTGGGCAAGGTGCTCGTGGGCGCCCTCTTCGCCGGCCGGCTCCTCACCCCGGGATTCTTCCTGTCGGCCGGGGGCACCCTCTCCGCCGTGGCCGTCATGGCCTTGGCGCTTCGGGTCCCGGGCCTCGGGCTCGTGGGCGTGAGCGCCCTGGGGGCCGAGGCCCACATGGCCGTCCAACTCGCCCTCGCCTCGGTACTTCTTCGAACGCCGGCCGTCTGGGCCCTTCTCCCCCTCGCCGGGACCCTCGCCGTGGCCTCGGGCGCCGCCGTGGGCTGGGTGGCCGCCGGCATCGCCCGGGTGATCGAGGAGGAACTCGGCCGCCCCGGCCGGAGCCGCGGAACCCGCCGGTAGCGCCAACGCCCCTGGGCCGAAGCTTCCGCACCGGCCTCACCCCGGCGGCGGAGACGAGCCGCCCTCCGTCCCAAACTCCCTCGCGTAGCAGGTCGGTTCCTCGCAGGGGCGGCCGAAGCGGGCGAGGTAGGCGGCCGGGCCGTCGGGGATCTCGCCCCGGGCCGCGGCCGCCACCAGACGGACGTTCGCCACTTTGGCCTCGGTGGGGCCGCCCCGGCCGACGATCTTGAGGTGGCGGACCCCGGCCCCGAGCCAGGCCGGAACGCCGCAGATCCCGCACCCGAGCCGCCGGTCGGCCCGGCGCCAGCGCCCGTGCCAGCGGGCAAGCGGGTGGGCCGCCTCCAGGGGCTTCCCGTCCGCGGTCTCGAGCCGGTAGGGGATCTCGCAGGGCCAGCGCTTCGAGGGGCTCACGTGCTGGAAGGTGCACAGGGCCTCCTCGTTGGGGCAGGCCCCCACGAGCACGAAGGCCTCGAACTCCACCTCGGGCACGGCCCGGCACAGCGAGGCGATCTCGGAGAGGGTCAAGTGCCGGGGGAGCACGGCCCGGGCCACGCCGTAGCGCCGGTAGAACCGCACGGTCTCGGCGTTCAGGGCCCCGGCCAGGGTGGAGAGGGTGAGGACCAGGGGGAGACCCTCGTCCCGCAGGGCCGCCAGCAGCCCCGGGTCGGCGGCGATCACCCCCGCGGCGCCCCACGCGGCCGCACGGGCGGCCAGGGCGACGAGACCGGGGAGGCGGCCCGGGGCGTAGCCCGGGGCGTTCAGGGTGAGATGGAACCCGAGGCCGCGGTCCCGGGCCTCGGCGATGGCTTGGGCGAGCGCCGCCTCACCCGCGAAATGGGCCGATGCGAAGGTGCGCTGGGTGGCGGAGAGGCCGGCCTCGCCGTCCGGGGCCCAGACCCCGCCGTAGAGGTCGGTGGCCCCGGCCTCGGCCAGCGGCGCCACCTCGTCGGGCCGGTCGATCGGGGCCAGGATGCCGGGTCCCGGTGGGGGGAAAGGCGTGGGAGCGGGGAGGCTGGGGGGCTCACGTCGCATGGGATTCCCGCGGTTCCGCTCGTCGAGGGACGCAAAGCTGGGTGTTTGGAACGGCACCCCCTCGGCTTGGGGATCACATTCCGGGCCTTCGGCCCGGGTCGCGACCGGGAGGTCGCTCCTACGAGGCCCGGGCCGTTCCAGGCGCAGGAGACGAACAACGGTCGGCCCACCCGGCACAGGTTCACATGCACCCCCCGGACGACCCCAGACCGGCGACCGGTGACCGATGACCGCCGTTCCTACCTCATGCCCCGGGGCTTCCACACGGTTTCGTAGCGCCGGTCCCACCACGAGGGGTCCTCGTCGCGGGCCAGCACCTCGCCCGCCACCACCAGGGCGAGCGCCGGCTCGGGGTCCGAGGAGCCCACACCGAAGGGGTCCCGGTCGCCCACGGTCTCGACCACGGTGTCCAGGGTGGCCAGGGTCACCCGTTCGTCGGGGCAGCCGATGTTCTCGAGGATCGCGATGGGCACGTCCCTGCCGTACCCGGCCCGGAGCTCGGCCGCGAGCTCCGGGAGCGGCCGGTCGTTCATGTAGAGCACGAGCGTGGTGCCCGGCCGGGCGAAGTCCCGGAGCCGCACCGAGCCGCCGCCCCGGCCGAAGGCCCGGGGGCTCGTGATCACGGTGGCGTGGGCCACCTCCGGGAGGTCGAAGGTCTTCTTGAGGAGGGCCGCGGCCGCGGCGTGGGCGCCCACCCCCGGGATCACCCGGGCCCGGTCGCCGAAGGCGGCCACGAAGGACTGGAACGGGCAGAAGACGGAAAAGTCCCCGGGGATGAGAACCCCCACGGGCCCCCGGGGGAGGCGGGCCTCGATCCACGCCTTCACCTCGGCGTGGGGAAGCGCGAAGGGGCTCTCGAGGTCCTTCCCGGCCAACCGCCCGGCGAAGCTGCGCTGGAACGAGGCCGGCGCGAGCACCGCCCGGCAGGCCTCCAGGGCCCGGGCACCCTCCAGGGTCAGGTAGTCGGGCGAGCCCGGGCCGGCCCCGATGAAGTAGACCGGGTGCGCCACCCCGCTACCCCCGGCCGAACAGCCGGGCGAAGAAGCCCCTCTTCTTGGCCTCGGGCTCGGGGGCCGCGCGGGTCTCGGCCGTGACCTCCCGGAGCCGCACCTCCCCGGCCCCGGCCGTCAGGTACTCGACCCGCACCTGCACCTGGATCTGGACGGCCTCGACCCCCTCCTGGATCTCGAGCTCCAGGGGGATCGCCACCTGGACCTGACTTCGGCCCCCGCCCTGCACGGGCACCACCAGGGTCCGCTCCACCCCGGGGGCCGGGGCCTGGGCCGCCTTCCGGGCCGCCCGGGCCTGGACCTCCCGGATGTCCTCCACCTTGGGCGGGGCCGGCTCCTCGGCCCGGGGCTCCGCGGGCTCGGCGGCCGGGGCCGGCTTGGCCGGGGCCTTTCCGGCGCCCCGGCGCTGCTTTTTCTGGATGTCCTCCAGGACCATCTTGCAGATGGTCTTCATGGCCTCCATGATCCCCTCGCCCGTGGTGGCCGTGGTGGCGAAGTCGGGCACGCCCCGGGGGTTCAGGTGGCGGCGCAGTTCCTCGATGGGAAGGGCCCCCGGGATGTCGCGCTTGTTGTACTGGATCACGAAGGGCACGGTCTCCCAGTCGATGCCGTGGGCCTTCAGGTTCTCCTTGAGGTTCTCCAGGCTCTCCAGGTTCTGCTCCATCATGCCCGGCTGGGAGTCGGCCACGAACACCACGCCGTCGGCGCCCTTAAGGACGAGCTTGCGGGTGGTGTTGTAGAACACCTGGCCCGGCACGGTGTAGAAGTTGAACTTGACCCGGAACCCGCCCACCGTGCCGAAATCCACCGGGAAGAAGTCGAAGAACAGCGTCCGGTCGGTCTCGGTCGCGAGGCTCACCAGCTTGCCCCGGTTCTTGGGGCTGATCCGGGTGTGGATGTACTGGATGCTCGTGGTCTTTCCGGAAAGGCCGGGCCCGTAGTACACGATCTTGGCCGTGAGTTCCCGGGCCGCGTAGTTGAAGATCGCCATGGCCTACCTCGCTGGGTCTTGGGGTCCCGGCCGCACCAGGTGGGCCAGAAACTCCACGTTGCCCTTCTTCGCCCCCGGCACGGGGCTCTCCGTCGTGCCCGCCACCTCGAACCCGATGTCCCGGGCGGCCCCGAGCACCGCCTCCAGGGCCTCCCGCCGCCGCTCGGGGTCCCGCACCACCCCGCCCTTGCCCACGTGTTCCCGGCCCACCTCGAACTGGGGCTTCACCAGCGCCACCACCCGCCCCCCGGGCCGCAGGAGCTCCCACACCCGGGGCAGCACGAGCCGAAGCGAGATGAACGAGGCGTCCACCACCACCAGGTCCACGGGCTCGGGCACGGCGTCGGCCGGGAGCGTCCGGATGTTCTGGCGCTCCAGGACCACCACCCGGGGGTCCTGCCGGAGCGTCCAGGCCAGTTGGCCGTACCCCACGTCGATCGCGTACACCCGCCGGGCCCCGTGCTGCAGGAGGCAGTCGGTGAACCCACCGGTGCTCGCGCCCACGTCGGCGCAGACCCACCCGGTGGGATCGAGGCCGAAGGCCCGAAGGCCCGCCTCGAGCTTCAGCCCCCCGCGGCTCACGTAGGGGCAGTATTCCCCCTTGAGCCGCACCTCGGCCCCCGGGTCCACCCGCTGGCCGGGCTTCTCGATCCGCCGGTCCCCCACCACCACGAGGCCCGCGAGCACCAGGGCCTGGGCCTTCTGGCGGCTCGGGGCGAGCCCCCGCCGCACCAGGAGCTCGTCGATCCGGAGCCGCTCGGTCACCCCGCGAGATCCCTCACCGCGGCGAGGATCGCGTCGGCGTCGAGCCCCACCAGCCGCCGCAGCTCGTCCTGGGTGCCGTGCTCCACGAACCGGTCGGGGAGCCCCAGCCGCCGCACCCGGGGGATCGGGACCCCCTCGTCGGCCAGGCATTCCAACACGGCCGAGCCGAACCCGCCGGCGAGCGCGTTCTCCTCCACGGTCACGATGGCCCGGGCCCGGGACGCCAGATCCCGGATTCCCTCCCGGTCCAGTGGTTTTACGTATCGGGCGTCGAAGAGGAGAGCTTGAATCCCGTCGGCCCGGGCCCGCTCCACGGCCGCCCGGGCCGCCCCCAGCACGGTGCCGGCCGAAAGGACCAGCACCCCGGGGTCGGCCGGGTCGCCCAGGACCACCCGGCCCTCGCCCAGGGGCCAGGGGGTGGGAGAGCCCTCCCGGGGCACCCCGAGGCCCTTGCCCCGGGGGTAGCGCACCGCGGCCGGCCGGCCCAAGGCCAGGGCCGTGGCGAGCGCATGGCGGAGTTCCCCCTCGTCGGCCGGGGCCAGGACGGCGACCCCGGGGATGTGCCGCAGGTACGACAGGTCGAAGGCCCCGTGGTGGGTGGGCCCGTCGGCCCCCACCAGCCCGGCCCGGTCCAGGGCGAACACCACCGGCAGGTCCTGGAGGGCCACGTCGTGCACGATCTGGTCGTAGGCCCGCTGGAGGAACGTGGAGTAGATGGCCACCACGGGCTTCCATCCCTCGGCCGCGAGCCCGGCCGCAAAGGTCACGGCGTGCTGCTCGGCGATGCCCACGTCGAAGAACCGGTCGGGGAACCGCTCCCGGAACCGGTCGAGGCCCGTGCCCTCGGGCATGGCCGCGGTGATGGCCACGATCCGGGGGTCGGCCTCGGCCAGTTCGATCAGGGTGTCCCGGAACACCTCGGTGTAGCTCGGGGCGGTCCCGGACCCCGGCCGGCAGGCGCCGTTACAGGGGTCGAAGGGCCCCACCCCGTGGAACGCCGTGGGCGAGCGCTCGGCCGGCGGGAACCCCTTGCCCTTCCGGGTCACCACGTGGACGAGCACGGGCTTTCGGAACTTCCTCACGTTCTCGAACGCGGCCACGAGGTGGCCCACGTTGTGGCCGTCGATGGGCCCGACGTAGGTGAACCCGAGCTCCTCGAAGAGCATGCCCGGCGAGAAAAACCCCTTGACGTGCTCCTCCACGCGCTTCGCCAGCCGGGCCATGGCCCCGCCCAGGCTGGGGATCGCCCGCAGGAACTCCTCCACGTCTTTCCGGAACCGGGAGTAGAGGTCCCCGGTCAGGATCCGGGAGAGGTACGACGAGAGCGCCCCCACGTTGGGGGAGATGCTCATCTCGTTGTCGTTCAAAACGACCACCAGGTCCCGGTCCAGGTGGCCCGCGTGGTTGAGGCCCTCGAAAGCGAGCCCGGCGGTCATGGACCCGTCGCCGATCACGGCCACCACCTTGTGGTCCCCTCCGGCGAGGTCCCGGGCCACGGCCATGCCGAGCCCGGCGGAGATGGAGGTGGAGGAGTGGCCGGTGCCGAAGGCGTCGTGGGGGCTCTCGGAGCGCTTCGGGAACCCGGAGAGCCCGCCCCGCTGCCGGATCGTGGGAAACCGGTCCCGCCGACCCGTCAGGATCTTGTGGGCGTAGCACTGGTGGCCCACGTCCCAGATGATCCGGTCCCGGGGGGAGTCGAACACCCGGTGCAGGGCCACCGTGAGCTCCACCACCCCCAGGCTGGAGGCCAGGTGGCCCCCCACCGGGGAGAGCTTCTCCAGGATGAACCGGCGGACCTCGTCGGCCAGCCGCTCGAGGTCGGCCCGGTCCAGGGCTTTCAGGTCCTCCGGCCCCCCGATGCGGGGCAGGAGGGGTTCGCGTTCGGCCATTCGGGTTCCTAAGGTCTTACGCTAGAAGGCTGGAAAGCTGGGAGGCGAGAAGGCCCAACCCCCTTCCCGCCCCGGCAGAACCGGTCGACCGGGCGCCGTCTTCCCGCCACCCGCACCGATTCCGGCCCCGACCGTGAGGATCGCTCCGGCCGGTCGTCTCAGTGACGCCGCTCCACCACGAACCGCGCCAGGGCCCGGAGGGTGTCGGCCCGGCCGCCGTAGGGATCGAGGAGGGCCAGGGCCTCGGCCGTGATCTCCTCCATCCGGCGGCGCGACTCCGAAAGGCCCAAGAGGGCCGGGTAGGTGGCCTTGGCCCGGCTCTCGTCGCTTCCCACCGGTTTCCCCAGCCGCTCGGGGTCGCCCTCCACGTCCAGGATGTCGTCGGCGATCTGGAAAGCCAGACCCACCCGTTCGGCGAACCGGCCCAGCCGGTCCAGGTCCTCGTCGGCGCCCCCGGCCGCCAGGCCCCCCAGCACCGCCGAGGCCCGGATCAGCGCCCCGGTCTTGTGGGTGTGGAGGTACTCCAGGGTCGGCAGGTCCGGGACCCGTCCCTCGCTCACCAGGTCCAGGGCCTGGCCGCCCACCATGCCGGCCGTGCCCGCCGCCCGGGCCAGCTCCCCCACGGCCCGCACCACCCGCTCGGCCGGGTGGGCGGCCAGCACCTCGGGGTCGGTCAGGGCCGCGAAGGCGTCGGTCAGGAGCCCGTCGCCGGCGAGGATCGCCATGCCCTCCCCGAACACCTTGTGGTTCGTGGGCCGGCCCCGACGCAGGTCGTCGTCGTCCATGGCCGGCAGGTCGTCGTGGATCAGGCTGTAGGTGTGCACCATCTCGAGCGCCGCCGCAAACGGCACGGCCGCCTCGGGCTCGCCCCCGAGGGTCTCGCACGCGGCCAGGGCGAAGGCCGGACGCATCCGCTTCCCGCCCGCGAACAGGCTATAGCGCATCGCCTCGAACAGCGGCCGGGGGAACCGGTCGGCCGGTGGGATCCAGCGGTCGAGCCAGGCGTCCACCCGGGCGCGGCAGGCGTCGAGGTAGGCGATCACCCCGGCGCTCATCGGCCGGACCCCTCGCCCGCGTCCGGGCCCGGCTCCAACGGCTCGGTCACGGGCTCCCCGTTCTCGCCCCGGCGAAGCACCTCGATCCGGCGCTCGGCCTCGTCGAGCCGGCGGTGGCACTCCCGGGCAAGCCGCACCCCCTCCTCGTAGGCCTCGAGGGCCGCCTCGAGGTCGAGGTCGCCCGACTCCAGGGCCTCCACCCGCGCCTCGAGCCGTGCCAGAAGGTCCTCGAACCGTTCCGGTTGCTTTCGCTTCGGCACCGCACGTTCTCCCTTC
>CAZUYO010000044.1:12799-14138 GCA_964624725.1 uncultured Thermodesulfobacteriota bacterium | reverse complement strand
GTCGTCCCCTTCGCCCCCGACCCCGTACGCCTTGAGCTTGGCCCGCAGGGTCTTCACGTTGATCCCGAGGGCCCGGGCCGTGGCCTTCTTGTTGCGGCCGTGTTGCTCGAAGGCGGCCAGGATGATCCGGCGCTCCATCTCCTCGAGGGTGCCGTCCACCCGGATCTCCCCCTCCTGCCGCACCGCGCCCTTGCCGAGCAGCAGGTGCTCGGGCCGGATCGGCCCGCCCCGGGAGATCACGGCCGCCCGCTCCACGGTGTTCTGGAGCTCGCGCACGTTGCCGGGCCAGTCGTGGGAGGCGAGCGCCCGTTCGGCCTCGGCCGTGAGCTCGGCCTCGGCCAGCCCGTAGGCCCGGCAGGCCCGTTCCAGGAAGTGGCGCGCCAGGGGCACGATGTCCCGTGGGCGGCGCCGCAGCGGCGGCACCTCGATGGGGATGACCTGGAGCCGGTAGAAGAGGTCCTCCCGGAACCGGCCCCGCCGCACCTCCTCGGGCAGGTCGCGGTTCGTGGTGGCCACCACCCTGAGTTCCAGGGGGATCGGTTTGCGGCCCCCCACCCGCTCCACCTCCCGCTCCTGGAGCACCCGGAGGAGCTTGGCCTGGAGGGCGGGCTCCATCTCGCTCACCTCGTCGAGCAGAATCGTGCCGCCTTGGGCCTGCTCGAACCGGCCCGGCCGCGACTCGGTGGCCCCGGTGAAGGCCCCCTTCTCGTGGCCGAAGAGCTCGCTTTCCATGAGGTTCGCCGGCACCGCCGCGCAGTTCACCCCCACGAAGGGGCCGTCGGCCCAGGGGGAGAGCTCGTGGATCCGGCGCGCCACCACCTCCTTGCCGGTGCCGCTCTCGCCGGTGATCAGCACCGTGGCCCGGGTGGCCGCGGCCGCCTCGATCAGGGCCAGCACGGGCTCCATCGCCGGGTCCTCGGCCACGAACGCGGTCTTGGGTCGCCCCTTCGGCCGGGGCGTCGCCCGGGCCAGCACCGAGGAGATCTTGGCCAGGAGCACCTCCGGGCCGAAGGGCTTTTGCAGGAAATCCAGCGCCCCGAGCTTCATGCTCTCCACGGCCGCGTCCACCGACCCGTGGGCCGTGATGACCAGGGCCGGGGTGTGGGGGGCCGCCGCGCTCATCCGCTCCAGGAGTTCGATCCCCCCCACCCGGGGCATCCGGAGATCGGTGACGACCAGGTCGAAGGACCGCCGCCGCAGGAGGTCGAGGGCCTCCTGGCCGTCGGCCGCCAGGGTGCAGTCGTACCCCGCCTTGCGCAGGGTCAACTGCAAGGCCAGGCGCATGTCGGGATCGTCGTCCACCACCAGAAGCTGTTTCGCCTCGCTCACGGGAACTCCA
>CAZUYO010000044.1:0-12699 GCA_964624725.1 uncultured Thermodesulfobacteriota bacterium | reverse complement strand
CGCCGGGAACACCAGGGTGAAGGCGGCTCCGCCCCAGGGGGATCCGTCCACCCCCACCCAGCCGCCGTGGGCCGCCACGATGCGCTGGACGATGGCGAGCCCCAGGCCCACGCCCCGCGCCCGGGTGGTGTAGAAGGGGTCGAAGATCCGCTCCCGCTCCTCCGGGGGCACCCCCGGGCCGTCGTCCTCCACCACCACCCGCACCGCGCCCGGGCCCTCGTCGGGGGCAGGGCCGCAGACGACCCGCACCCGCCCCCCCGCCTCCACCGCCTGGGCGGCGTTGAGGAGCACGTTGAGGAGCGCCTGGCGCACCAGGTCCGGATCGACCCGGGCCGGGGCCGGCTCCACCTGTTCCTCCAGCACCGCGTCCTTGGCCCGGAGCGCCGACCGGGCGTACAGCACCGCCTCGGCCACCACCTCCGCGAGGTCACAGGCCGCCCGGCGGGGCTCCACCTGCCGGGCGAAGAGGAGGAGATTCCCGGTGATCCGGGAGAGGTTCTGGAGGCCCTTGAGCACCTGGGCCGCCAGGTCCTCGTGGGCCGACCCCCGCAGTTCCTCCACCAGGTGGCTCGCGAAGAGCTCCAGGCTCCCCAGGGGGTTTCGGATCTCGTGGGCGATGCCGGCCGCCATCTGCCCCATGGCCACGAGCCGGCGGTTCCGCTCCTCCTGCTCCTCCAGGCGCCGCAACCGGGTGACGTCCTGGAACACCACGACCCAGCCCCCCCGGTTCTCCGGGCCGCCCCGCAGCGGCGACACCCGAAGCCCCAGGAGCACCCGCTCGCCGTCGGGCCGTACCAGGGTCAGGGTCGGCCGGGCCTTGCCCTGGAGGGCCTCCAGGTCCGCCGCCTCCGGCTCCTCGAACCGGAACACCTCGCCGAAGGGCCGGCCCGCCGTTTCGGGGCCGAACCCGGTGATCTCCTGGGCCGCCCGGTTGATGGTGGCGATGCGGCCCTCGGCATCCACGGCCACGACCCCGCTCGGCACGCTCTCCAGGAGGTGCTCGAGGTACCGGGCCAGGTGCTCGGTTTCGGCCCGCGACCGGCCGAGCTCCCGGTCCTTGGCCTCGAGCCGGGCCCGGAGCTCCCGCACCTCGTCCTGGAGGCGCGCGTAGGAGCCCTGGAGGCGCTCGGTGGCCTCCTGGAACCGGAGCATGGCCTCCCGGAGTTCCTCCGGCACCGCGGGGCTCACCGCTTCGCCTCCGCCGCCCGAAGCTCCCAGGCCCCGGAAAGGGCGCGCGCAACGGCCGCCACGACCGGGTCGGGCGACTCCCGGAGCGCCTTCCACGCCTCGGGATCCGCCCCGGCCCCGCCGGACCGGGCCTGCCCCAGGGCCGCGAGGAGCCGGTCCACCGGCTCGGTGGCCCCCTTCAGCTCCGCCGCCGCCTCCCCAAACCGGCCGGCCGCGAACGCGAGCCGCCCCCCCACGACCGGGTCCGGGGCGACGAGCCGCTCCCGCGCCGCGGGCGGGATCTCGGCCCACAACCGACGGCGGGTTTCCCAGGCGTGGAGCAGGGCCTCGGCATCGGCCTCGGCCCGGCCGATCCGGTCGGCCTCGAGCCGGACCCGGTACCTCGCGGCCGCGTCCGGCGCCTGGGCCAGCGCCGCCCGGAAGGCCTTTTGCGCCGCCTCGGCGTTCCCCCGGTCGGCCTCGACCCGGGCCCAGGCCAGAAGCGCCCGCCAGTCGCCCGGCCGGCGCCTCGCCCACCGTTCCACGGCCTCGGGCTCGCCCCGTTTGGCCCGCACCCGCGCCTCGGCCGCCTCCAGCTCGGCCGGCGAGACGGCCCGGGTCGGGAGGGTCCGCAGCGCGGCGTAGAGTTCCAGGGCCCGGTCGTAGGCCCCCAGGGCCTCGGCGGCCCGGGCCGCGTCGCGGTAGAGCCCCCCGAGGTCCCGGGTGGGGACCCATGCGGCCGCCTCCCGGAACCGTTCGAACAGCAGGAGCGCCCCGGCCGGATCCCCCGGGGCCCCCACGGCCGCCTCGAGCCACCCCATGAACCGCTCGTACGCCCGGCCGGACTCGGGCGACTCGGGGTAGTCCCGGAAGGCCCGCTCCAGGTACCGGAGCGCCGCGGGCAGATCCCCCTCCCTCCGGGCCAGGGCGGCCAACCCCGTCAGGGCCCGCTGGGCCGTCGGGGCATCCGGTCCGGCCGCCAGGGCCTCGAGCTCCGGCCCCGGGCGGTAGAAGAGGCGGTAGGCGGGGTAGGGCTCGGTGAGCTCCACCTCGTCGGCGTGCTCCACCCCGAGGAGCGCGAGCCGCAGCCGGGCCTCCCGGGCGGCCTCGGCCGGGGCCGGCCCGTCGAGGAGCCGGCCGTAGGCCGCGGCGGCCCGGGCCACCTCCCCCCGGCCCTCCCAGAGGGCCCCCACGTCGAGGAGGGCCTGGGCCCCCTCGGGCGTGCCGGATCGGTCGGCGGCCAGGGCTTCCAGGAGCGCCGCCGCCCCTTCCACCCTACCCGCCTTCCGGAAGGCGTCGGCCATGGCCCGGGCCGTCTCGACCCGCACCCGCCAGCCCTCCGGGTCGGCGCGCCGGGCCTCGTCGAACGCGGCCAGGGCCCCGCGCTCCTCCCCGGCCCGCCACAGGCTCTCGGCCCGGAGGTAGAGGGCCGTGGCGCGCCCCTCGGCCCCCGGGTAGTCCCGGAGCCAGGCCTCCCACAGCGTGGCCGCCCGGCCGTACCGCTCGGTCTCGAGGGCCAGGGCCGCGAGATCAAACCGCAGGGCCGCCCGCCAGGGTTCCCGGCTCGCCGGCAGCGCCGTCTCGTAGGAGGTCTCGGCCGCCTCGGGAAACCCCTGGATCCGCTGGATGTTCCCCAACTGGAACCAGCACCAGGCGGTCTCCTCGGGGGCCAGATCCTCCTTCACCAGGATCCGGAACACCCGTTCGGCCTGCCACAGGGTGTCGCCGCCCGCGAGGTAGAGCGCGTCGGCCCACAGCCCCCGCAGCCGGGCCGGGGCGTCGGCCCGGGCCGCCTCCCGCCCCACCACCTGGGCCACCCGGGCCGGATCGGAGGCCAGGGTGCGGCCCGCCTCGGCCCACAGGGCCTCCTTGCCGGGCACGGGGCCCGCCGACAGGAACGGGCTCCACCCGGGGTCCACGGCGGCCAGCACCACGGCCCCGGCCGGCCCCGCCGCCGCGAGCGTCGCCCCGAGAACCAGTGTCGCGACGATCCGTCTCATGCGTCCCTCCCGGCCAGCCGCCGCCAGAACCCCCCCGTCCCCCGGGCCTCGGCCTCCCGGCCCAGCAGGCGGTCCGCCAGGGCCTGGACGCACCGGGCCGCCGGGCTCCGGGGGAAGGCCGAGACGAACGCGGCCTGGCGCCGGGCGGCCCGGGCCACGTGCTCGTCCCGGATCACATACCCCGCCCACTCCACGGTGCGCCCCAGGAACCGCCGCACCACCTCGTCCAGGCGGCCGAACACGGCCCGGGCGGCCGCCTCGTCGTCCGCGCTGTTCACCACCACCCCGACCCGGGCCTCGGGTTCCCGGGCCCACAGCACCTTTATGAGGCCGTAGGCGTCGGTCAGGGCGGTGGGCTCGGCGTTCGTGACCACCCACACCTCCCGGGCGGCCGCGCACAGGTCCACCACGTTGCGGCCGATGCCGGCCGCGGTGTCGATCAGGAAGAACTCGGCCCCGGCGGCCAGCCGCCCGGCCTCGGCCACCAGCCGCTCCCGGGCCGCCGGGTCGAGGTCGGCGAGCTCCTCCACCCCCGAGGCGCCGGGGATCACCCGCAGGCCCGGCAGCACCTCCACGGGGATCTCCTCGGGCCGCGCCTCGCCCCGGAGCAGGTGGCCCAGGTTCCGGGCCGGGTTCAGGTTCAGGAGGATGTCCAGGTTCGCCAGCCCGAAGTCGGCGTCGAGCACCACCACCTGCCGGCCGCGTCCCGACAGGGCCACGGCCAGGTTGGCCACGAGGCTCGTCTTTCCCACCCCGCCCTTCCCGCTCGTCACGGCGAGCACCCGGGCCCGGTCGGCCGCCACCGGGCCGGCCGCCTGCCTCGTGCGGGCGAGCTCCCGCAGCCGCTGGGCCTGGTCCCTCACGCCTCCCCCTCCACCCCCCGCACCAGGTACGCGGCCACCCGGTCGGGCCGGGCCTCCTCGATGTCGTCGGGCACGTTCTGGCCGGTGGTCAGGTAGCTCAGCGGGAGCCGCGACACGAGGGGCAGCCCCAGGAGCGGGCCGTGGCACTCGGTTTCGTCGAGCTTCGTCAAAAGCAGCCGGCTCGGCCGGACCGCGGCGTAATGCCGCAGGATCCGCTCCAGGTCCCGGCCCCGGGTCGTCACCGAGAGGACGAGATGGACCTCGGCCTCCACCTCGGGCGGCAGGACCTCCAGGAGCTCGGCCAGGCTCTCCTCGTCGCGGGGGCTTTGGCCGGCCGTGTCCACGAGCACCAGGTCCCGGTCGGCGTAGCCCCGCACCGCCTCCACGAACGACGCCCGGTCCAGGGCCACCCGGATCGGCACCCCCATGATGTTGGCGTAGGTCTTGAGCTGCTCCACCGCCGCGATCCGGAAGGTGTCCACGGTGAGAAGCCCCACCCGCCGGTTCTCCTGGAGGGCGAACCGGGCCGCGAGCTTCGCCACGGTGGTGGTCTTCCCCACCCCGGTCGGGCCCACGAACACGGCGACCCGGGGCCCGTCGGTCCCGGGTTCCAGGGGCCCGGCCACCCGGACGGTGCGGGACACGAGCTGCCGGAACGCCGCCACCTCGCGGCCCGGGGGCACGGCGCCCTCGTCCACCTTCTGCTGGAGGAACCCGAGCACCCGGGCGGCCAGGGACGGGTCCACGTCGATCGCCTCCAGGTGGTCGTGGAGCCGGCGCAGGGCCGGGGCGAGCTTGAGCCGCTCGAACCGGCCGGTCTCCTCCAGGAGCCGCTCGACCTTGGCCACCAGGGCCCGCACCTCCGAGGTCACGGCATCGGCCGGGCCGGGCCGGGGCCGGCGGGCCAGGAGGTCGAGCTCCTCCCGCAGGCTGTCGATGTCGGCCTGGAGGGCCAGGATGGCCCCGCCGTCCGGCGCCGGCCCGGGGCGCGGCGGGGGTGCGGGCTCGGCCCGGCTCGGCGGCACCGGGGGCCGGGCCCGCTTGGCGAGGTCGTCCAGATCGGCCGCGGCCGTGACCTCCAGGATCGGCCGGCCCAGCATGCCGAACACGCCCTTGCCGGGCTTCACCTGCCGGGTCGAGAGGATCACGGCGTCGGGCCCGAGCTCCTCCTTGATCTTCCGGAGGGCCTCGGCCATGTCCACGGCCTGGAACTTCTTAACCCTCAAGGCTCACCACCCGCACGGTGCGGATCGGGCCCTCCACCTCGTTGTGGCTCAGCACCACGAGGCTCGGGAGGATCCGTTCCGTGAGCTTCCGCAGGGGCAACCGCAGGGCCGGGTTGGTCAACACCACGGGCACCAGGTTCTCCATCGTGGCGGCCTCGGCGGCCCGGCCGAGGGCCGTGAGCACCCGCTGGGCGAGGGCCGGCTCGAGCGACAGGAACGACCCGTGCTCGGTGCGCTGCACGGCCGCCAGCAGCGTCTCCTCCAGCCGGTGGTCCAGCGCGATCACCGGGAGCTTTCCGTCGTCGTCCTGGTACTGCTTGGTGATCGCCCGCCGCAGGGCCGCCCGCACGTACTCCGTGAGCGGTTCCGGGTTCTTGGTGACCGGGGCGTAATCGGCCAGGGTCTCGAGGATCGTGCGCAGATCCCGGATGCTCACCCGCTCCCGCAGGAGGTTCTGGAGCACCTTTTGCACCACCCCCAGCGGGAGGAGCCCCGGCACGAGCTCCTCCACCAGGGCCGGCGCCTGCTCCTTGACCACGTTCAGCAGGTTCTGGGTCTCCTGCCGGCCCAGGAGCTCGTGGGCGTTTTGCTTGATGATCTCGGTCAGATGGGTCGCGATCACGGTGGAGTGGTCCACCACCGTGTACCCCTTGATCTGGGCCTCCTCCCGCCGCTCCTCCGGGATCCACAGGGCGTCGAGGCCGAAGGCGGGCTCCTTGGTGGGGATCCCCTGGAGCCCCTCCTCCCCGATGCCCGGGTTCATGGCCAGCAGATGGCCCTCCTTCAGCTCGGCCCGGGCCACCTCGATGCCCTTGACCAGGATCATGTACTCCCCGGGCCGGAGCTGGAGGTTGTCGCGGATGCGCACCGGGGGCACCACCACCCCCATCTCCAGGGCGATCTGGCGGCGGATCGACCGGATCCGCTCCAGGAGGTCGCCGCCCTGCCCGGGGTCGACGAGGTGCAGGAGCCCATAGCCCACCTCGAGCTCGAGCACGTCCACCTGGAGGAGCGGGGTCACATCCTCCGGGCCGGAGGGCGCCGGGGGGGCCTTCTGGGCCTCGCGCCGGGCCGCCTCCTCCCGGCGGCGGGCCTCGGCCTCGCGCACCTTCTTGAGGCTGTAGGCGGCGCCCCCCATGACCCCGGAGAGCACGGCGAACGGGAAGAAGGGCAACCCCGGAACCGCGCCAAGCACGAGGAGCACCCCGCTCGCCACCCCCAGGGCCTCGGGCACCTGGCCCAGCTGCTTCGGCAGCACCTCCCCCAGGTTCGACTGGCTCCCGGCCCGGGTGACCAGGATGCCGGCCGCGGTGGAGATGATGAGCGCCGGCATCTGGCTCACCAGGCCGTCGCCCACGGTCATGGTGGTGTAGGTCTGGACCGCCCGGTCCAGGGGGATCCCGAGCTGGAGCACCCCGATCACGAGACCGCCCAGGATGTTGATGCCGGTGATCACCAGCCCGGCGATGGCATCGCCCCGCACGAACTTGCTCGCGCCGTCCATGGCCCCGTAGAAGTCGGCCTCCCGGGCGATCTCCTCGCGCCGGCGCCGGGCCTCGGCCTCGTCGATCAGGCCCGCATTCAGGTCGGCGTCGATGGCCATCTGCTTGCCGGGCATGGAATCCAGGGTGAACCGGGCGCTCACCTCGGCGATCCGGGTGGCGCCCTTCGTGATCACCACGAAGTTGATCACCACCAGGATCAGGAAGATCACGATCCCGACGACGAAGTTCCCCCCCACCACGAAGGAACCGAAGGCCGCGATGATCCGGCCGGCCCCCTCGATGCCCTGGTCCCCCTGGGTCAGGATGAGCCGCGTGGACGAGATGTTGAGGGCCAGCCGGAACAGGGTGGTGATCAGCAGCACGCTCGGAAAAAGCGAGAAATCGAGCGGCCGCTCCGTGTACATCGCCAGGAGGAAGATGAGGACGGAAAAGCTGATGTTGAGGGCGAGCAGGAGGTCCAGGAGTCCCCGGGGCAGGGGCAGGATCATGAGGAACACGATGCTCATGACGCCCGCCGCCACGAGCACCCCGCTGTGGCGGTTCAGAAAGGCGGGAACCGAAAGGCTAGCTCCTCGATCCATGGGACGCGGGGTGGGCCTCCTGGGGGATCACAAGACGTCCGCGCGTTCGCGGGAATGTACCACAACCGCCGCGCCGGGAACACCTGTTCGGGCCCCGTGGGGCAGGAAACGCCGGGCCGGAGAGGGGAAGCAGCGAAGGGCCGCCGGCGGGCGGGGCTCCCGCGGGACGACCGGCCGGGCGCCGGGCGGGATCGTGCCCCTCAGCCCCCGCCGCGGGGCAGGAAACTCACCTCCACCCAGAAGGTGTCGCCCTCCACCTCGAAGGGCACCACGAGGCACGGGCCCTGGCCCTTGTGCTCGATCTCGTGGTTTTTGCCCACCACGATCGTGGGGATCGCGATCCGGAACTGGTAGCCCTCCTTGGTGAGCGCGGCCTTCGCGCCGCCGGCGATCATGTTGGCGATCTCGCCGACGGCGTCGCGCACCCCTTCGTCAAGCCCGTCGGCCTCCTCCCCCACCATGGCGGCGTACACCCGCCGGGCGAGCGCCTCCGAGAACGTCACGGCCACGGAACCCACGGCCTCGCCGGCCAGGCCGATCACCCCGCTGATGTCCCCCGCGGACACCCGGTCGGTCTTGACGAACGGCTTGCCCCGTTTCGGCTGGATGCCCGCCATGACCTCGAGGGCGTTCACGGTGGCCGCGATAAACGGGTTGATGTACTCCACGTTGAACATGGGTCGGCCCCCGCGATTACGCGCCCAGCACCCGCTCGATCTTTTCCTTCAGCGTGTCGGGGGTGAAGGGCTTGACGATGTAGTCCGTGACCCCGGCCTTGATCGCCTCCAGGATCTCCTTCTTGGCCGCCTCGGTGGTGACCATGATGATGGGGACATCCTTGTACTGGGGGTTCGATCGGAGGGCTTTTACGAAGGTGAGCCCGTCCATCTCGGGCATGTTCCAGTCGGTGAGCACGAGCCCCACCCCCGCCATCTTGGCCAGGCCGTCCACGCCGTGCTCGGCCTCGACCACGTCGGTGTAGCCGAGGCGGTTCAGGGTGTTCTTGATGATCCGTCGCATGGTGGAGGAGTCGTCGACCGTAAGGATCTTCACCGCAGCGAACCTCCGTTTGGGGGATGGCGAGAAACCGATGCTCCTATGGATCGGACGGGAACACGGAAACTTTAGTCCCTCGGCTCGCCCCGGGTGTCCCCCCGCCCCCGCTCGCCGGGTCCGGCCGGCCGTTGTGCCCGGGCCCGGAATCCGGTACCCTCCGCGGCCGTTTCACGTCCGTTGGGCGGGTCCGGTTCCGGGTCGCCTGCCGCAAACCGGCGCTCGGGTCGCTCCCCCCGGGGCGAAGGTCCAAGGAAAAAAACTCCGCGGCGTGAGCCCGGTCCTCACGGGTTGGCCCGGGAGGACCCGAACGGGTTTCGGCCGTCGGCCACCGCGAGAAAGGAAACGACCGTGAACACCCCCTACCCCTTGAACGTCCGCTTCCTCCGCCGGCTCCTCATCGCCGCCGACGACCTCGTGCACTTCGCCGTGGCGCTCGTGATGCTCGTCTGCGCGGGCGTGGTGCTCGTGCAGGCCGTGGCGCAGCTCGCCCACCCCGGCCTCGCCGCGGTGCTCCACGCGCTCAACGACGTGCTCCTCGTGCTCATCATCATGGAGCTCCTGTGGCCCGTGGTCCGGTTTCTCAAGCGGGAGCCCTTCAGCCTGAACCCCTTCCTGTACGTGGGCATCATCTCGAGCACCCGGCGGATCCTCTTGCTCGAGGCCGAACATTCCCTCGCCTCCAAGGTGCACGAGGGCCAGTGGCAGGCCCTCTGGCCGCCCCTCGTCGAGATCGGGGCCAACGTGGTGGTGATCCTCGTGCTGGCCGTGGCGCTTCGGATCGTCGCGGGCCCGGGGCAACCGGCCGCCCGCACCTGACCGAGGCGGGGGTTGGATCGCGGGGGCCGACCGGTCCTATACTGCGTCGTTCCCCCATCGCGGAGGCCCCGATGCGCCTATCGGTCGTGCTGCCGGTGTACAACGAAGAGGAAAACCTCCCGATCCTGGCCCGGGAGCTTCGGGACGTGGTCGCCGGGCTCGCCCCGGACTGGGAGGTGGAAACCGTGTTCGTGGACGACGGGTCCACCGACCAAAGCCGCCGGCGGATGCTCGAGATCCGACGGGACTATCCGGAGCTCGGGGTCCGGATCGTGGCCCTCGACCGGAACTGGGGGCTCACGGCCGCCATGGACGCCGGGTTCCGGGCGGCCCGGGGAGAGGTGGTGGTGACCCTCGACACCGACCTCCAGAACGACCCGGCCGACATTCCCCGGCTCCTGGGCCACCTCGACCGGGCCGACGTGGTCGTGGGCATCCGGGCGAACCGGCGGGACCCCTTCGTGAAGCGCGTGAGCTCCCGCATCGCCAACGCGATCCGCAACCGGGTGACCCACGACGACATCGTGGACACCGGGTGCTCCCTCAAGGTGTACCGCAAGGCCTTCCTCGACCGGCTCAAGCTCTACACCGGGCTCCACCGGTTCCTGCCCACCCTGCTCAAGCTCGAGGGGGCCCGGGTGGTCCAGGTGCCGGTGAACCACCGGCCCCGGCGGTACGGGAAGGCCAAATACCACCTCTGGAACCGGCTCGTGGGGCCGCTCCTGGATCTTTTCGCCGTGCGCTGGATGCAGAAGCGGCACCTGGGGTACCGCTGGGAGGAGATCCCATGAGGTGGGATCCCTGGTTGGTCCTGGGGTTCACGGCCCAGGCGATGTTCTCCGGCCGGATGCTGGTGCAGTGGATCGTCACGGAGCGCAAACGGCGCAGCACCGTGCCCAAGGCGTTCTGGTACCTGTCGCTGGCGGGAAGCCTCCTCCTGCTCACGTACGCGATCCACCGCCGGGACCCGGTGTTCATCCTCGGCCAGGCGTTCGGGTCGGTGGTGTACGTTCGCAACCTCATGCTCTGGAAGGGGGACCCGGCGGATGCCCAGGGCGCGTGACCTGGCCGCCTGGGGCCTCGCGGCCGTGGCCCTCTGGGTCGGCCTGGGTTCGTACGGCCTCGTGGAACCCTCCGACGCCCGTTACGCCGAGATCGCCCGGGAGATGTGGGCCTCGGGCGACTGGCTGTTCCCCCGCCTCCTCGGCATCCACCATTTCCACAAACCCCCGCTGGTCTACTGGGTCACGGCCCTGGGCTACGGCGTGGCCGGCCCCACGGAATGGGGGGCCCGGCTCGGCCAGGGGGTGCTGGCCACCCTCCTCGTCCTGGTGCTCTGGCGGTTCGCCCGGCGGCACCTCGCGCCCGGGGCGGCCAGCTGGGTCGCCGTGCTCGCGGCCACCACCCCGGCCGTCGTGGGCGCCGAGCGCATGGTCACCACCGATCTCCTCCTGTGCCTGTGCCAGACCGTGGCGCTCACGGCGGCGTACGAGATCTGGAACGGGTCGGCCGGGCGGGGGGAGCGGGTCGCCCTCTACCTGGCCCTCGGCGCGGCGTTTCTCACCAAGGGCCCGGTGGGGTGGATCGTGCCCCTCCTTGTGCTCCTCGCGTTCCTCCCGTTCCACCGGCGGGGGGCGGCCGAAAAGGTCCGCTGGGGCCTGGCGTGGGGCGTGCCCCTGGCGCTCGTCGTGGCGCTTCCCTGGTACGCCTACGCCGTGGGGGCGGTGCCCGGGCTCCTCGACTACTTCCTCGGGGGCCAGATCGCAAGCCGCCTCAAGGAAGGGGGCATGGGGCACCCCCATCCCTGGCACTATTACCTGTACGTGTTCCCGGCCCTGGGCCTCCCGTGGGCGCTCCTTGCCCCCGCGGGCCGCAGGGCTGCGGCCCGGGCGTCGGAACCCCTGGCGTGGTTTCTCGGGGCGTGGGCCCTGGTGCCCCCGATCTTTTTCAGCCTGCCCGCCACGAAACTGCCCCTCTACGTGCTCGCCGCCTACCCCGCGGTGGCCCTGCTCGCGGCCCAGGCCCTGGCGGCCGCGGCCGATGAGGTCCGGGCCCTCTTGCGGGCGGTGGGATTCGGGTTCCTGCTGGTGGCCGCGGCGGCCCTCGTGGTGGGACTCGGGGTCGTGCCGCTCCGTGGCGGGGATCTGGCGGCCATGGGCCAAGCCGCCGTGGGAACCGTGTTCCTGCCGATCGCCGCGGTCCTCGCCACCGCCGGCGCCGGTGCCGCCGCCTGGACCGCGGACCGGGGGTCCCGCCCCGACCTCGCGGCCCTGTGCATCGCGGCCGGCCTCGCCCTCACGGTGGGCTGGGCCTTCAGCCGGGGGGACGCCCTGCCCCTGCGAACCGCCAGACCCACCGCCCGCAAGGCCCTCGAGCAACTGGGCCCGGACGCCGTGCTCGCGGAGTACAGGTCGCTGTCGGCGGGCCTCGCATTCTACACCGGCCGCCTCCCGGTGCTCGGCGGGATCTCCCGGGAACTTCTTTTTGAAGACCCCAAGGTCCGGGAGCGGGTGCTGGGCAGGGAGGCGTTCCTGGACCTTTGGAGGGGCCCGCGCCGCGTGGTGGCGCTTACCCGGCCCAAATACCGCAAGGACCTCCCGGGGGGGCGGGACCTCGCCCGGGGGAACGGATACGTGCTGGTGGAGAACCGATGAGGGGTTGGCTCGAAGGGGCGGTCGCCTGGCTCGTGGCCACCGTGGGAGCCCTGGGGTACCCCGGGGTGGTGGCCCTCATGTTCCTCGAGAGTTCGTTTTTTCCCTTTCCGAGCGAGGTCGTGATTCCGCCCGCAGGGTACCTGGCGAGCCGCGGCGAGATGCACCTCGGCCTCGTGATCGGCGCGGGCGTCCTGGGGAGCCTGCTGGGGGCCCTGTTCAATTACGGGGTCGCCGTGTGGCTCGGCCGGCCGTTCCTCCTGCGCTGGGGCCGGTACGTGGGGCTCACGCCCCGGGCCCTCGGGCGGGTGGAGGACTACTTCCGGCGGCACGGCGAGATCAGCACCTTCGTGGGTCGGCTCGTGCCCGGGGTGCGGCAGTACATCTCGTTTCCGGCGGGGCTCGCCCGCATGCGGCTCGCACCCTTCTGCCTGTACACGGCGCTGGGCGCCGGCATCTGGGTGACGATCCTGGCCTGGATCGGCTACTTCGTGGGGAACAACCAGGAGAAGGTCGTGGAGTACGCCCACCGGGCGTTCTGGTACCTGCTGCCGGCCCTCGTGGCCCTGTGCGGGATCTACGTCTGGCGCCACCGCGCCCGCACCCCGAACGGATGACCCGGCCCAACTGCCTGCGGTGCCGACACTTCTACGTGACCTGGGACCCCCGGTTTCCCCGGGGCTGCCGGGCCCTCGGGTTCAAGACCCGGGGGATCCCGGCCGACGAGGTGCGCCGGGCCTCGGGCCGCGACTGCCTCTTCTTCGAGCCCCGGTCGGACAAGGGCCGGTCCGGGTGAGGCTTGTTTCGGCTGGGGGGCCGGGACGGGAGGACGTT